>NZ_JBHWIO010000048.1:0-65288 GCF_042732075.1 Kitasatospora sp. NPDC059812 | reverse complement strand
CCGATACTCCGCATGGACTCCCTCCTCCGCCTTGCGATGCACGCACTCCGACGCCGCGCGCTGATCCGACGTGATCCGAAAGAGAGCCCCTAGTCCCAACGCCGTTCAGTAGTAATCAGGGGCGATCGAGCCGATCTCCGCACAGGGCCTCGACCAGCCGCCGGGCCCGGGTCTCCTCCGAGAGGAGCGTCTCCACCAGCGGCCCGGTTCCCTGCCTGTCCGTGGCGCCGGAGAGGTAGGCCTCGACCGCTCGTGGGTCGGCCGCGAGCGGCACCCGACCGGCGGTGAGCGCGGCGTGGGCCCGGGCGTAGTCCAGGCCGAGCCGGGCCAGCCGCACCCCGCCCGCGTGCCGCTCGGCCGGGTCCGCGCCGCCCTCGCCGGCCAACTGCGGGTGCCGGCAAGCCACTTCGTGCACGGCGAGAACGGCCAGCAGCACGTGCTCGGTGCCGGGCGCACGGCGACCGAGGCGCTGCGCCTGCCCGTCGACCTCCAGCCGGACCCAGGCCATCGGCGCGACCGCGATGTTCATCTTGGCGAAGCCGGGCACCAGCAGCCGCTTCCAGCGCGGCAGCCGGTACGGCGTGCGGCCGAGCAGCGCGTCCCGGGTGGGGCGCAGCAGCGGGTCGAGATCGTCCAGATCGTCGGGGGCGCCGGGGCCGTCCGGCACGTCGGGGGCGCCGGGGCCGTCCGGCGCCCCGAGGCCGACGGGCGCCGCCAGCCGCTCCAGCACCGCTCCCGGCGCGACGCCCGCCGCGTGCAGCAGTTCGGCGGCCCGGGCGTGCGGATCGGCGAGCAGGGCGCGCAACAGGTGTTCGGCGCTGAACTTCCGCTCGCCGTCCTGCCGGGCCCGCTCCATGGCGCCGGCCAGGGCGCGGGCGGCGGCGCCGCTGAGCAGCAGGCCGCGCTCCCCGGTCGGGCCGAGCACGTCGCGGGCCGGCACGCTCGCACCGGCCCCGTCGTCCGAGCCCCAGCGTGCCGTGTCGACCCCGCCCTGGCGGTCGCGCAGGACGGCGAGCAGGGCGGTCGCGGTCGCCCCGGCGGCCGACAGGGCCTCACCGGCCGGGCCCTTCGCCCCGGCGACGGCGGCCAGCAGGTGTTCCGTCCCGAGGCGGCCGTCACCCCCGCCGCGTGCGCCCCGGGCCGCGCCCAGGACGCCGAGCGTGCGCCAGTCCGGTTCCAGCGTCGTCTCCATCCGGCCCCTCCCACCACGATGCTTTGCCCGAACTATATGCCTGCTTTGCTCACCCTTTACACGTGACTGCGCGTCAAGGAAACGTCAGAACCGGCCGGTTCTGGACTCAGGGCGCGGAGGCCGGGTCGGCGGCGCTCACCGGGACGTCCGGGTGGCGGAACCAGGACCCCTGCACCAGCCGCTGCACCAGCATCAGCACCGCGCCGAGCAGCAGCGCGCCCAGCCCGATCACCGTCACCCCGCCGACCCGGCCGATGCCCGGCAGGTCGATCGAGGTGGCACCGTAGTCCGGGTCGGCGTAGACGTCGAAGGCGCCGTAGGCGAAGAAGTACAGCAGCATCAGGCCGCCGGCCAGCGGCAGCACGCCCTTGAAGACGAAGTCCCGGACGCTGCGGGTGAGGACCCGGCGGTAGTACCAGACGCAGGCGAAGCCGGTCAGGCCGTAGTAGAAGGCGATGCCGAGGCCGACCGAGGCGATCGAGTCGGCCAGCACGTTGCCGCTGATCGCGGTGAGCAGGACGTAGAAGGCGATCGACGCCAGGCCCATGGCGACCGTCGACCAGGTCGGGGTCCGGTGGCGCGGGTGCACCCGGGCGAAGCCGGTCGGGATGGCCCGGTGGGTGGCCATCGAGAAGGTGGTGCGGGCGGTGGGCAGGATCGTCGTCTGGGTGGAGGCGGCGGCCGAGGTCAGCACCATCAGGATCAGCAGCCGGCTGAGCACCGCGCCGATCCCGGTGGTGCCGAACACCGCGTCACCGAGGCCGGACAGCACGTCCCCCGAGTGGGCCGGGTTGCCGAGCCCGATGCCGTCCGCGCCGACCCCGGCGAAGGACTGCGCCGAGGTCGCGACCAGGACGTAGATGAGGAGCAGCAGCACGGTGGAGATGACGGCCGCGCGGCCGGGGGTGCGGGCGGAGTCGGCGGTCTCCTCGTTGACGGACACGGCGGTGTCCCAGCCCCAGTAGATGAAGACCGCGGCCAGCATGCCGGCGGTGAACGCCGAGGTCGAGGGCACGTTGAACGGGTTGAACCAGGACGCGTCGACGGGGATGGCCGTCGGGGGCGCGGCGGAGCCGTACGCCTTGACGAGCGCGGTGAGCGAGAAGGCGACCAGCATCACCACCTCGACGGCCAGCAGCCGGCGTTGCAGGGTGGCGGACAGCTCGATGCCGACGTAGCAGATGGCCGTCATCAGGACGATCCACACCACCCCGGCGCTGGTCGTCCACACCCGGCTGTCCGCGAGCGAGTCCAGGCCGACCAGCCGGAAGCCGTACACCCCGGCGATCTGCGCCAGGTTGGCCATCACGATGACGTCGGCGACGACGATGCCCCAGCCGCCCATCCAGCCGGTGCGCGGGCCGAACGCCCGGGCGGCCCAGGTGAAGGTGGTGCCGCAGTCCGGGTCGGCGGCGTTGAGCTCCTTGTAGGCGTAGGCGATCAGCAGCATCGGGATGAACGCCAGGACGGTGACGACGGGCGCCTGGAGGCCGACCCCGACCACGACGATGCCGAGGGTCGCGGCCAGGCTGTAGGCGGGGGCGGTGGAGGCGAGGCCGATGCACACCGAGGACAGCAGGCCCAGGGCGCCGCTCTTCAGGCCCTTCTCGCCCGCACCGGAACCCGTCGGACGGTCGCTCGGACCGCCGGTCGGGGGGCTGGTCGGGGACGCCGGCACTGGCCCCACCCCCTTGAGTGCGCAGCGGGGGCCGCGAGGACCGATCTGGTCGTCTCAGCGTAACGCCGCCCTCGGCGGGCGGCCCGGGGGCGGCGAGCAGGCGGCCTGGGCGCAGGGTTGCCGGGCTTCCGGACTGGACGGACGACGCGCGGCGCGGGCCGTGGTGCGGTCGCGGCGGTGCCCGCCTGGCTCGGCGGGCCCGCTGTCCGAACGGCGACCGCTCCGCCGCCACGGCGCCGCGCGCCTCCTACCTGTTTTCCACCGGTTGCCGAGGGTTCCGGAGTACCGGCCGGAGCCCTGGTCTCGGCGTGGTCCGCCCGCCGGCCCGAAGGCCGGTGAGGGACCGTCTGTGGGGTTTCACCCGAGTTGGTCGAGGCGCAGCCGCGCCACCCGGACCGTCCGGCGCGGCAGGGTGGTGGGCAGGGCCACCAGCAGGGCGGTGGCGGTGAACATCGCGAAGTGCGAGCCCTCCGGCCAGGGCCCGGCCCAGCCCAGTTCGCCGTGCCGGTGCTCGGCGAAGGCGTTGCAGCACAGCCAGGCCGCCAGTCCGATCAGCGGCGCCGCCCGGGGCCGGGAGAAGCCGCCGAGGATCGCGCACAGGCCGAGGTAGGCGACGTAGGCGAGCCCACCGGAGTGCAGTTCGCCGAGCCCGCCGAGGCCCATCGCCAGGACTCCGCCGGCGAGCAGGGCCACCGTGCCCGAGGTCGGGGCGGAGAGCCGCTCCAGGACCGGGTGGTAGCGCCGCCCGCCCGGCCGGGCCGCGTACATCCGCACGCCCTACCCCTTCGCGGCGACGAGTTCGGGCGCCGGGCCGACCGGCAGGTGCCACCGGGTGCGCCGGTGCAGCGCCTCCAGCTCGTGCAGCAGCTCGGGCACCGGGACGGTCAGCACCGGGCAGCCCGCCTCGCGCGCGCAGTGCGCCGTGACCGAGCGCCGCAACCGGCGCCGCAGCAGACTGCCACTCTGGCCGAGAACCAGCAGGTCGTCCGGCCGGTCGGCGGCCTGGACGAGGGCGGGCCCGGTCTCGCCCCTGATCACCAGCGGGCGCAGCGGCACGCCGGGGTCGGCGCCGCCGAACGCCGCGTCGAGGGCGTCCCGCAGCCGCTGTTCGGCCGCCTCCCGCACCGCCGCGAGCAGCGGCGGGCACGGCGAGCGGCGGTAGCCGAGTTCGCCGCCGGGCGGCTCCCAGGCGAGTACCGGGACGAGTTCGGCGCCACGGCTGCGGGCTTCCGCCACGCCGCGGTGCAGGGCGCCGAGGCTGCCGAGCGATCCGCTGACCCCGACCACCACCCTGCCGGTGCCGCTGCCCTGGTACCGCCCGTTGCCGTGCATGGTCCGTCCTCGCGTCGTCGTTCCGGTACCCGGCGTGTCGCCCGGTGTGTCACCTGGCGCGTCACCTGGTGTGTCGTCCTCCACCCAACCGCCGCGCCAGCCGCCCGCCGCCCGTCCTTGACGCCTTCCTGACGCCCCGGGCCGCCTTCCCAACGCGCTCCATACGCCGACCGCCCGCCTGCCTCCCGCCGACACCTGGTTTCACCCGTTCGGCGAAGGCCGGAGGCGGGAGGCGGCGCGGCGGGAGGCGGGAGATGGGAGGCCGCGCGGCGGGAGCCGGAAGCCGCGCGGTGGCGCGACGGCCCGGATGCCGGATCGAGGGCGATCAGCCGTGGCGTCAGGCCGGGGCGCGGGCGAGGTCGAGGGTGTAGGCGGTGCCGCCGGCGGGGGACGGTTCGACGGTGAGCTCGCCGTTCATCGCCTCGACGAAGCCCCGCGCCACGGTGAGGCCGGTGCCGTCGGCGGCCGGGCCGGGGGCCCTCACCCGGAGGTGGATCCGCCCGGCCACCGCGCCCGCGTCCACCAGGGCGGGCGTGCCGGCCCCCGCCAGGACGACCGCGAGGGCGCGTTCCAGCAGCCCGGCGTCGGCGAGCACGGGCGGCAGGCCGTCCGGGAGCGCGAGGCGCACGTCGCGCTGCTCATCGCGCTGCTCGCCGCTCTGCTCGGCGGGCGAGGCGGGCAGGGCGGGCAGGGCGGCCAGCGCGGCGGCGAGCACCGGGGCCAGCGCCGTGGGGCGCAGCAGCACCGGTTGCTCGCCGGCCCGCAGCCGGTCGAGGTCCAGCAGGTCGGCGACCAGACGTTCCATCCGCCGTACCTCGGCGGCGATCCGCCGCCCCGGCGGCCCCGGCAGGTCGGCGGCCTCGCGGCGCAGCGCGGCGAGCGGGGCGCGCAGGTCCTGTCCGACGGCCTCCAGCAGTGCGGTGTGCAGGGCGTCGGTGTGGGCGAGGGTCTCGGCGGCGGCGGCCTGGGCGGCCAGCCGTTCGCGTTCCCGGGCCAGTCGCAGCTGGGTGACGTAGGGGCCGAGCAGTCGGGTGTCCTGCTCGGTGAGCGCCGGTCCGCGCAGGGCCAGGACGGCGTCCGGGCCGAGGTCGACGGCGAGCGAGGCCTCTTCGGGGCGCTGCGGGAGGGCGGTGCCGGAGGCGGCGGTGGGGCGCCAGAACCGGCCGGTGCGGACCAGGACGACGGCGCCCTCCAGGCCGAGCACCTGGCGCAGGTCGGCGATCAGGTCGGGCACTGCGCGGGCGCCGGATTCGACCGCCGCGCCGGCCAGCCGGGCCAGCACCGCCGCTTCGGCGCGGGCCCGGTCGGCCTGCTGGGAGCGGCGGGTGAGGCCGTCGATGAGGTGGGCGATGATCCCGGCGACGGCGAGGAAGAGCAGCAGCGCGGCGAGGTCGGCGCCGCGGGTGACGGCGAGGCTGTGCCAGGGCGCGGTGAAGAAGTAGTCGGCGGCGAGCGCCCCGGCGGCGGTGCTGGCGGCGGCGGGCAGCAGGCCGCCGAGCCGGGCGGTGGCGGCGACGACCAGCAGCAGGCAGAGCAGGGCGCCGGGGAGGGCCAGCGAGTCGCGCAGCGGGGAGAGCGCCCAGGCCAGGGCGGCCGTTGCGGCCGGGCCGGCCAGCCAGGCCAGGCGCCGGCGGCGCGGCGGGACGGCGGCCGGGCGGCGGCGCCGGGGTGCGGGCGGGACGGCCAGCAGGCCGGGTTGGGGCGGGGGGACGACCCGGACGTCGATCGGGCCGGCCAGCCGGATGACGCGGTTGATCACCGAGCCGGAGACCAGTTCGCGCAGGCGGCTGCGGCTGGTCGGCCCGAGCAGGATCTGGGTGGCGCTCTCGGCGTGGGCGAAGTCCACCAGGGCGCGGGCGGCGTCGGTGCCGTCGACCTCGATGTAGCCGCCGTGGAGTTCGTGCAGCAGGGCGCGCTGGCCGGCGAGGGCGGGCGGCTCGTGGACGGTGGCGCCGTCGTCGGGCCGGACGTGCACGCCGATCAGGTCGCCGTGCACCCGGGTGGCGGTGCGGGCGCCGCGGCGGATCAGGTGCTCGCCCTGCGGGGCCCCGTTGAGGGCGACGACGATGCGTTCCTTGGTCTCCCAGGGCGCCCGGATGCCGTGCCGGGCGCGGTAGTCGGCGAGTTCCTCCTCGACCCGGTCGGCCAGCCAGAGCAGGGCGAGTTCGCGCAGGGCGCCGAGGTTGCCGGCCCGGAAGTAGTGGTCCAGGGCGACGTCGATCCGGTCGGGCGGGTAGATCGCGCCCTGGGCCATCCGGGTGCGCAGGGCCTGCGGGCTGAGGTCGACGAGTTCGATCCGGTCGGCGGCGCGGACCACCTCGTCGGGGATCCGCTCGCGCTGGGCGACGCCGGTGATCTGTTCGACGACGTCGTTGAGGCTCTCCAGGTGCTGGATGTTGACGGTGGTGGCCACGTCGACGCCGGCGTCGAGGAGTTCCCGGACGTCCTGCCAGCGTTTGGGGTGGCGGCCGCCGGGGGCGTTGGTGTGGGCGAGTTCGTCGACGAGCGCGAGCTGCGGGCGGCGGGCGAGCAGGGCATCGACGTCGAGCTCGGTGAGGGTGGTGCCGCGGTGGCCGACGGTGCGGCGGGGCAGTACGGGCAGGTCCCCGAGCTGGTGTTCGGTGCCCCGGCGGCCGTAGGTCTCGACCAGTCCGACGACGACGTCGAGGTCTTCGTCGTCGCGCAGTCGGCGGCCCTCGGCGAGCATGGCGTACGTCTTGCCGACCCCCGGCGCAGCCCCCAGGAACACCCGCAGTCGTCCGCTCACCGCCGTGCCGCCACCTCCTCGGTGTCCATGCTCCGCCGGGGCGCCGGGGTGCGCGAGGGGGCGGGCGCTCCGGCGAGGTGGCGGGGCGCGCGAGGCGGCCGACGAGAGATCTGGATGGTGCTATCGTCATTAGCACCATGTTGCTGAAGCTGGACACCGGCGACGCCCGCCCCCTGCACGAGCAGGTGGCAGGCGCGATCAGGCGGGCCGTCGCCGAGGGCGAGTGCGCCCCCGGGGACAGGTTGCCACCGGCCCGGGAGCTCTCCCGGGCGCTGGGGGTGAACACCAACACCGTCCTGCGCGGGCTGCGCACGCTGCGCGACGAGGGCGTGCTGGAGTTCCGCCGGGGCCGTGGCGTCACGGTCGCCGAGGACGCCGACACGCGCTCCGAACTGGCCGAGCGGGTACGACAGTTGGTCGCCGATGCGGCCCGGGCCGGCTACAGCAGGAACGATCTCGTGGACATGATCAGGGGGATGTCGTGACGGACGGGAAGCTCATAGCGAAGGAGCGCCGGGAGCCCGGGGCGGGGCGCGGCGCGTTCTGGGGCGCGGTGGCCTGGTCGGCGGGCGTCCTGGCCCTGCTGATCGCGCTGCCGTGGGCCGCGCGCCACCGGCTGCCGGACCCGCTCGCCACCCACTGGGGCGGGCAGGACCCGGACGGCTCCATGTCACTGACGGCGGCCGCGCTGTTCCCGGCGGCGGTCTGGCTGGTGCTGGTGCTGGCCGCCGCGGCCACCCTCCGGTTCCGGGCCGGGACGGCGCGCGGTGCCATCGGGCCGGCGCTGGCGGCCGGCGGAGTACTCCTGACGGGGGCGCAGACCTCCATCGTGCACGCCAACCTGGACCGCGCGCGCTGGCAGGAGGCCGCGCCGATGGGCTTCGAGGTGGTCGTCCTGGTCGTGGCGGCGGGCCTGGCCGGCCTGCTGACCTGGCTGGCCGTCCGCCCGCGCGTCGACTCCCCGACCGGCGGGCGACCGGCGGCCGGGGCGCCGACGCTGACGGCCGTGCCGGGCGAGCACCTGGTCTGGCTCTCCCGAGCCGCCAACACGTGGCTGCAACTGGCCTCGGCCGTCCTCGCCCTGGGCGCCCTGGGCGCCGTGCTGGCGCCGGCCAGCGGGCTGATCGCGCTCAACTGGTCGCTGATCGTGCCGTTCGCCTCCACCTCCGTCATCACGCTCGGCTGCTCCTCGGTCACGACCCGGGTGACCGCCGACGGCCTGTCCGTCGACTTCGGCCCGTTCGGCTGGCCCAGCCGGCGCTGGTCCCCCGCCGACCTCGACTCGGCCCGCGCCGAGCTGCGCACCCCCGCCCAGGCCGGCGGCTGGGGCTACCGCGTCAACAGCCTCGGCACCACCGTGATGCTGCGCCGCGGCGTCTGCCTGGTGGTCCGCACCCGGCGCGGGCGCGAGTTCGCCGTGAGCGTCGACGACGCCGAGCGCGGCGCGGCCCTGCTCAACTCCCTCATCGCCAGGTCCGCCAGCCCCACCGGCTGACCCCCGTCACGCCGCTGGGGTCCGTCTTCAAACCGCCCGTTCAGGTGGTGTGGACAGGGGCCGCACCGTGGGTACACCAGCTGACAGCTGCTCATAGTGCAGAGGGCAAGGAGGCGTCCGTGACCCACGAACGGCGGACGGCGGAAGACCCGGAGCGCGACGCGGTCGTCGCCCGGGGAGGCACCAACCAGGACGAACGGACCATCACCTTCCTACGACTCGGCGTCGGACTGATCGGCATCCTGCTGCCGCTCGCACTCCCCCTGGGGAACTGGCTGTTCGCCGAGCTCAGGGGCCAGAGCACGGCGGGATTCTGGCCGGCCTCGATGAGCGGCTCGTACTACACCAGCACCCGGAACCTCTTCGTGGGCGGCCTGTGCGCGCTCGGGGTGTTCCTGATCTGCTACCGCTTCGACCGCCGGGACGACCGCTGGAGCACCGCCGCCGGCGTGTTCGCGCTCGGGGTCGCCCTGTGCCCGACCGCGCCGCGGGGCGCGACCTCGTTCCAGAGCGCGGTCGGCCTGCTGCACTACGCCTTCGCCGGACTGCTGCTCTTCGTGCTGGCGATGTTCTGCGTCTACTCCTTCCGCAACCCGCGCTCCACCCAGCCGTCCTGGGTCAGCCGGGCCTACCTGGCGGCCGGGGTGCTGATCCTGGTGCTCCTGCTGCTCGCCGTCGTCGCCGGGGTGGCCGGCGTCGGCACGGACTGGGCCGTCCGGCCGCTGTACCTGTGCGAGTGGTTCTCGACCTGGGCGTTCGGTGCCGCCTGGACCGGCGCCGCGCTCGAACTGGCCGCCGCCGGTCGATCGTACGGACACCACCCGCTCCTCCCGGGGCAGAGCGGCTCCCCCGCCACCGGCAGCCCGGCGGCCCAGGCCTAGGATGCGCCCTTAAGGGGGCCTTAACCCCAAGAGATGGTCATCTTGTCGTCCCGGAACACCGTTACCATGCGCACCAAGGCCCGCCACCAGGGCGGCCGGTGACGGAACCCCAGCAACGGGAGGACGAGCATGTCGAACGAGGTCCGGGCAGGGCGCGGTCCGCAGGAGGAGTACCCGTCGGTGGATCTGCGGATGGACGTACCGCACTCGGCGCGGGTCTACGACTACCTCATCGGCGGCAAGACCAACTTCGAGGCGGACCGCGTCGCCGCGCACGCCTCGGTGCAGGCCTGGCCGTCGCTGCCGATCTCCATGCGCACCACCCGCGACTTCATGCAGCGCGCCGTCCGCCACCTCACCGAGGAGTACGGCGTCCGGCAGTTCCTGGACATCGGCACCGGCATCCCCACCTCGCCCAACGTTCACGAGATCGCCCAGTCGATCGCCCCGGACGCGCGGGTCGCCTACGTCGACAACGACCCGATCGTGCTCACCCACGCGCGGGCCCTGATGTCCAGCACGTCGCAGGGCCGCACCTGTTACGTGGACGCCGACTTCCGCGACCCGGAGTCGATCATCCAGAACCCCCGGCTGCGCGAGGTCCTCGACTTCTCCCAGCCGGTGGCGCTGTCGCTGATCGCCATCGTCCACTTCGTACTCGACGAGGACGACCCGCAGGGCATCGTGCGCCGCTTCATGGACGCCCTGGCACCCGGCAGCTTCCTCGCCCTGACCGTGTTCACCGGGGACACCGACCCGGTGGGCGTGGGCGGCGTCGGCCGGGAGTACAACGCGCGCGGCATCCCCCTGCAGATCCGCGACCAGAAGGAGACCGCGGCCTTCTTCGACGGCTACGACCTCCTCGACCCCGGCGTCACCCTGGTCCACCACTGGCGCCCGGACACCGGGGCCGCGCCGATCCGCGACCAGGACATCGCGATGTACGCGGGCGTGGCGATCAAGCGCTGAGCCTGCCGACGTCAGCCGGGGACGGCGACCAGGCCCGCCTCGTAGGCCAGGATGACGAGGTGGACCCGGTCGCGGGCGTCGAGCTTGGCCAGCAGCCGGGTCATGTAGGTCTTCACCGTGGCGATGCTGAGGACCAGTTCGGCGGCGATCTCGGTGTTGGACAGGCCCCGGCCGACCAGGGTGAGGATCTCCCGCTCCCGGTCGGTGATCGCGCCCAGCCGCCGGGCGGCCGCTGTCGGCCCGGGGGCCGGCACCGGTGCAGCGGCCGGTGACGCGGCGGCCGCCGGGCCCGGGCCCGGCCGCTGGTCCGCGAAGGAGGAGATCAGCCGGCGGGTGACGCTCGGTGCGATCAGGGCGTCCCCGGCGGCCACCACCCGGACGGCGGCGAGGATGTCGTCCAGCGCCATGTCCTTGACCAGGAAGCCGGACGCCCCGGCGCGCAGCGCCGCGTACACGTGGTCGTCGTCGTCGAAGGTGGTGAGCACGACGACCCTGGTCGGCCCACCGCCGCCGGTGATCAGGCGGGTCGCCTCGATGCCGTCCATACCGGGCATCCGCAGGTCCATCACGACGACGTCGGGCCGCAGTTCACCGGCCAGCCGGACGGCCTCGGCGCCGGTGCCGGCCTCGCCGACCACCTCGACGTCGGCGGTCTCGGTGATGACCATCTCCAGTGCGGCCCGGACCAGCGGCTGGTCGTCGACCAGCAGGACGCGGGTCATGCATTCACCTCCACGGGGATCGGCAGTCGGACGGCGACCCGGAAGCCGCCCTCGGGGCGCGGACCGGCCTCGAACTCGCCGTCCAGCAGGCCGACCCGCTCGCGCAGCCCGGCCAGGCCGAAGCCGGTGCCCCGGCCCCGGCCGGTACCGGTGCCCGTGCCCCGGTCGGTGATCTCCACGGCCACCTCGCCCGCCGTGCGGCGGTCGACCAGGACCTCGCAGGAGCGGGTGTCCGCGTGCCGCACCACGTTGGTGACGGACTCCTGGATGACGCGGAACGCCGAGAGGTCGATCTCCGGTGGCAGCGGGCCCTGTTCACCCCGCCGCCGGACCGCGACCCGGACGCCGGCGGCCGTGGTCGCGGCGGCCAGCCGGTCGAGGTCGGCCAGACCTTGAGGGGTGGTCGCCGACGTCTCGCCGTCGGCCTGGCGCAGCGCGACGAGCATCCGGCGCAGCCCGGCCAGGGTGTCCCGGCCGGCGTTCTCGATCTCGCCGAGCGCCTGCTTGGCCCGTTCGGGGCGGGTGTCGATGACCCGGCGGGCGGCGCCGGCCTGGAGGGCGACGATGCCGATGGTGTGGGCGACGGTGTCGTGCATCTCGCGGGCGATCCGCAGCCGTTCGGCGGTGACGGCCTCGGTGGCCGCCCGGGTGCTCAACGCCTGGGCGTGCTCGCGGTTCTGCCGCATCGAGCGGCCGATCAGCCAGGCGACCAGGGCGAGCAGCGCGGCGCCGTCGGCGGAGCCGATGTGGGTGCCGGTGAAGATGCCGACGGTGTTGCCGTGCACCAGGCCGATGTGCAGCACGAGCAGGCTCATCACCAGCGCGAACGCGGCCCGCGAGCTGCGGCGCGGCCGGGTGGCGGTGATCAGGCAGAGCGCGACGTCCACGGCCAGCAGGGAGGCCGGCGGCACCTGGGTGTCGGCGGCCCAGCCGTCGGTCTCCGTGAAGGCGGCGACGAACAGCAGGGCGACCGCGAGCACCGGGAGCCGGCGCACCAGCGCGGCGCCGGCGAAGGCCACCACCGTGGTGGCCAGGGTGAAGGACAGGCCGCCGTGGGCGGCGGCCCCGCCGTGGTACCGGGCGTTGCCGCCGAGCAGGACGGCGGGGTAGGCGGCGGCCACGCACCAGGCGAGTCCGACCCAGACCTCGGGCGGAACGCGCCGGAACAGGGGCGGAGAGGGCGTCGCAAGCATACGAAGATCGTATCGGCGGCCCGAGGCACCGTCATCGGACCGTGGTTGTACGACCGGGGGTGACAGCCGGGGCGCGCGGTGTCAGCGCCGGTCCGATGCGGCGGCCCGGCCCCGCCCGGCACCGTTGAGCCCATGATCGAAGTCACCGAGCTGACCAAGCGCTACGGCCGCACCACCGCCGTCGAACGCCTCACCTTCACCGTCCGGCCCGGCCATGTGACCGGCTTCCTGGGCCCCAACGGCGCGGGCAAGTCCACCACCCTGCGGCTGATCCTCGGCCTCAACGACCCGACCGGCGGCACCGCCACCGTCGACGGCCGCCCGTTCCGGTCTCGGCCGCGCGGCCTGCGCGACGTCGGCGCCCTGCTCGACGCGGGCGACGTCCACGGCGGGCGCAGCGGCGCGGCCCAACTGCGGGCGCTGGCCCGCGCCAACGCGATCCCGGCCGCGCGGGTCGAGGAGGTGCTGCACGAGGTCGGGCTCACCAAGGCCGCCGGGCGCCGGATCCGCGGTTACTCGCTGGGGATGAAGCAGCGCCTGGGCATCGCCGGCGCGCTGCTCGGCGACCCGCCCGTCCTCCTCTTCGACGAGCCGCTCAACGGCCTCGACCCGGAGGGCGTGCTGTGGGTGCGCGGCCTGTTCCGCCGCCTCGCAGCCGAAGGGCGGACGGTCTTCGTCTCCAGCCACCTGATGGCCGAGATGGAGCACACCGCCGACCGCCTGGTGGTGATCGGCCGGGGCCGGCTGATCGCCGACGAGAGCCTGGCGGAGTTCTCCGCCCGGGCCGGCCGCACCGGCGTCACCGTCCGGGCGGCCGAACCCGACCGGCTGGCGGCCGTGTTGACCGCGGCGGGCGCCACCGTCCGCCCGGGCCCGGACGGCGCGCTCGCCGTGACCGGCCTGGACGCCACCCGGATCGGCGAACTCGCCCTGGAGCAGCGCCTGTTGCTGCACGCCCTGACCACCCGCACCGCCTCCCTGGAGGAGGCGTTCATGGAACTGACCGCCGACAGCGTCGACTACCTGGCCGGAGAGCCCCGATGAGCACCGCGACCACCACCCCCCGCCCCCTTCCCCGGCCCCTCCCCCGGCCACGCGCCCGCTTCGGCGACCTGCTCGCCGCCGAGTGGATCAAGTTCTGGTCCCTGCGTTCGACCGTCTGGGTGCTGGGCCTGAGCGCCCTGTTCATCATCGCCGCCAACCTCAAGGCGGCCCGGTACACCTACGACCACTACACCGTCGGCGACGGCGATCCGGCGACCATGCTGCAGGTCGCGCTCGGCGACTCCTTCACCATGATCGCCGCCGACGTCGTGATGATCGTCGCGGGCAGCGTCGGCGCGCTCGTCCTGGTCGGCGAGTACGCGAGCGGGCTGATCCGCACCACGCTGGTGGCCGTCCCGGACCGCCGGGCCGTGATCGCCGCCAAGGCCTGCGTACTGACCGCGGTCATGCTCGGCTACGGCGCCGTCACCGCGGGCGTCTCCTTCGGCGCCTGCCAGGCGGTCCTCGCCGACACCCACATCGGCGTGTCCGTCACCGACCCGACCGCGCTGCGCTTCGTCGCGGCCGCCGCCCTGTTCGCCCCGGTCTGCGCCCTCGCCGGCTTCGCCCTCGGCGCGCTGATCCGGCACACCGCCGGAGCCGTCGTGGGCACCGTCCTGGTGCTGTTCTTCCTGCCGGCGTTCTTCAACGAGCGCTACCGCTGGTCGGCCGACCTCCTGCACGCCATGCCGCTCCAGGCCTGGCGCCGGCTGGCCCAGGTCGACCTGACCCACTCGCTGCCCTCCGCGCACCCGGCCACCGTCGCCGGATCCTGGGCCACGTTCGCGCTCTGGGCGCTCGCCTCGGTGGTGGTCGCCGCGGTCGCCGTCCAGCGCCGCGACCACTGACCCGCCGTCCGGCGGCGGCGCCGGAAACGCTGCTCACCCGTCGCGGCGGCCTGCCGCCACATCCGCCAGAGCCACCAGCAGCGCCGCCAGGACCAGGCCCGCCGCGACCGTCACGCCCAGTTGGAAGGCCAGCGCCCAGTCCGGGCGCGGGCCCTGGGCGTGGGCGAAGAAGACCGAGCCGACGATGGCGATGCCGACCGCCGAGCCGACCCGCTGGGCGGTCTGCATGACGCCGCCGGCGCTGCCCGCCCGGGCGATCGGCACCTGCTGGAGGGTCAGGGTCTGGTTCGGCGCGATCACCAGCCCGCTGCCCACCCCGGCGACCAGCAGCGGCAGCACCGTCGCCCAGCCGATCGCCGACCCCGTCCACAGCTGCACCGCCAGGGCCGAGGCCAGCAGGCCGGCCAGGACCAGCACCAGGCCGAGCAGCACCAACCGGCGGCCCAGCCGGTGCACCAGCCGTCCGCCGATCGCCGCGGACACGCCCGAGCCCAGCGCGAACGGCGTGATCGCCAGGCCCGCCGTCAGCGCCGAGTAGTGCAGGCCCGCTTGGAGGTAGAGCGTGAAGATGAAGAAGATCGCGGTGAACCCGGCGAAGTACACCAGCGACAGCGCCACCCCCGCCGCGTACGGGCGCACCGCGAACAGCGCCATGCTCACCAGCGGCTCCCGGCCCCGCGCGTAGTACCGCTCCCAGCCCACGAAGGCCCCCAGCAGCACCGCCGCCAGCGGCAGCAGCAACCAGCGCGTCGAGCCGTGCCACTGCTGCGCCTGGACGAACGGCAGCAGCAGCGCGACCGTCCCGGCGCCGAGCAGCAGCACCCCGACCGGGTCGAAGTCCCGGTGCCCGGCCCGCGAGGCCGCCGGCGGGGGCGGCGGGAGCAGCCGGTAGGCGATGGGCAGGGCGGCCACGCCGATCGGCAGGTTGACCAGGAACACCCAGCGCCAGCCGTTCTGCGGGCCGAACAGGTGGATCAGCAGGCCGCCCAGCAGCGGGCCGACGGCGGTGGACAGACCGATGGTGGCGCCGAGCGCGCCGAAGGCCCGGCCGCGCTCGGCGCCCTGGAACAGGACCTGGATGAAGCCGGAGACCTGCGGCACCAGCACCCCGCCGGCCGCGCCCTGGAACAGCCGGGCCAGCACCAGCCACTCCTGGTTCTGCGCCGCCCCGGCCAGCGCGCTGGCCGCGGTGAACAGGGCGAGCCCGGTGAGGAAGACGGCCCGGCGGCTGCGGGCGTCGCCGAGCCGCCCGGACGGGACCAGCACCAGGCCGAAGGCGAGCGCGTAGCCGCTGAGCACCCACTGCAGGCCGCTGTCGGACATGTGCAGCCCGGCCCGCACGGTCGGCAGGGCGACGTTGACGATGCTGACGTCCAGCAGCGTCATGAACCCCGCGACCAGGCAGACCGTCAGCGCCCGCCAGCGCCGCGCCTCGGCCCGCCGGCTCGCGGCGGAGGCGCCGGGCCGCTGTTCCGGGGGGCTGCACGGGGGTTGGGCCGTCATGGGAGCACCTTCCGGGCGTCCGGCGGTCGTCTGGCTTCGCGTCCGGCGACCGGCCGTCGACCGGTCTTCCCGGTCCGGCTGCCCGCCCGCCGCGCGCGGCCCCCCTCCGAACGGCCATCGTGGACGGCGCGGCCCCGGAGCCGCCAGCCGGGCTGCGCCGCCCGCGCCGCCGCTCACCCGGACGGCCGAACCCGATCGCGGCCTCCCCCGGCGCCCCGGAGGCTGAGGACATGAACGCCGCCACCGAAACCCCGCCGACCGCCCCGCCGGTGCTGGACGTCCGGCAGCGCAACGTCGTCTTCGGCACCATCGTGCTCGGCATGCTGCTGGCCGCGCTCGACCAGACCATCGTCGGCACCGCGCTGCCCACCATCGTCGCGGACCTCGGCGGGGCCGCCCACATGTCGTGGGTGGTGACGGCCTACCTGCTGGCCGAGACGGTGGCCACCGTGCTGGCCGGCAAGTTCGGCGACCTGTACGGGCGCAAGCTGCTCTTCCAGGTCTCGGCGGTCGTCTTCATCACCGGCTCGTTCCTCTGCGGCCTGGCGACCAACATGACGCTGCTGATCGCCTGGCGGGCGCTCCAGGGCATCGGCGCGGGCGGCCTGATGGTGACGGCCATGGCACTGATCGCGGACGTCATCCCGCTGCGCGAGCGCGGCAAGTACCAGGGCGCGATCGGCGCGGTGTTCGGCGTGGCGACGGTCATCGGGCCACTGCTGGGCGGGCTGTTCACCGACCACCTGTCCTGGCGCTGGGCGTTCTACGTCAACGTGCCGATCGCGATCCTGGTGGTGATCGCGGCCGCCCGGACCATCCCCTCGGTGCGCTCGGCGGTGCGCCCGGTGATCGACTACCTGGGGATCGCACTCGTCGCGATCGGCGCCAGCGCCCTGATCCTGGCGACCAGTTGGGGCGGCAACGAGTACGCCTGGGGCTCCGGAGTGATCATCGCCCTGTTCGCCGGCGGCGCCGCCGCCCTCGGGCTGTTCTGCTGGGTGGAGAGCAGGGCCGTCGAACCGATGCTGCCGATGCGGCTGTTCCGGAACCCGGTGTTCGCGGTCTGCTCGGTACTCAGCTTCATCGTCGGCTTCGCGATGCTCGGCGCGCTGACCTTCCTGCCGACCTTCTTGCAGTACGTCGACGGCGACTCGGCGACCGTCTCCGGCGTGCGGACGCTGCCGATGGTGATCGGGCTGCTGCTCGCCTCGATCGCCAGCGGCAACGCCGTCAGCAAGACCGGCCGGTACCGGGTGTTCCCGATCGTCGGCACCCTGGTGATGGCCGTCGGCCTCTACCTGCTCTCCCGGCTCGAACCCGGCACGGGCACCGCGCTCGCCTCCCTCTACATGTTCGTGCTCGGCGTCGGCATCGGGCTGAGCATGCAGGTGCTCACCATCGCCGTGCAGAACACCGTCGACTACGCGGACCTCGGCACCGCCACCTCCGGGGTGACCTTCTTCCGCACCATCGGCAGCTCCTTCGGCACCGCCGTGTTCGGCACCATCTACGCCAACAGCCTCAAGACCGAACTCGCCCGGGGCGTGGCCTCCTCGGCCCACCTCACCGGCGCGGACCCGGCACTGCTCACCCGGGCCGCCGAGAGCCCGCAGGGCCTGCACCGGCTGCCCGCCGCGCAGGCGGCCCCGATCATCCAGGCCTACTCCGACGCCCTGCACACCGTGTTCCTGTGGACGGTGCCGGTCGCCCTGGTCGGGTTCGTGGTCGCGCTCTTCCTCAAGCAGGTGCAGCTGCGGGACACCGCCCGGGCCGGCTCCACCGACATGGGCGAGGGCTTCGCCCAGCCGACCACCAGCGACTCCGACCCGCACCTGGAGTACGCCGTCGGCAAGCTCGTGCGCGGCGTCGACCTCGACACCGTCCGCTCGATCGTCGACGACGCCGACACCCGGGTCGACCTGGCCGGGGCCTGGGCGCTGATGGAGGTCGCCGGCCACACCAAGGCCGTCGGCCAGGCCTCCCTGGACCTCATCGCCGCCCGCAAGCGGATCCCGCCCGAGGTCCTGGAGCCGGTCTTCGACCGGATGGCCGCCGAGGGCTACCTCACCCGCGACAGCGACCGGCTCTCCCCCACCGACGCCGGCTCCCAGGAGGTTCACGTCCTCGCCCAGGCCTGGTCGGACTGGCTCAACGCCCGACTGGACGCCGACGCCGGCCGCCCGCGCAGCCCCCAGCTGCGCACCGCGGCGACCGCCATCGCCTGGCGCCTGATGGTCGAGGACCTCGCCAACGGCCTTCCGGCCCACGCCCGTTCGAAGGCCGCGGCGCGAACCTAGGGCTTCCTCGCCAGGATCAGTTCGCGCCGGACGCCGTCGGCCATCAGGCCGCCGGGCTCTTCGGTCTCGGCGAAGCCGTTGCGGCGGTAGAGGGCGATGGCCGCGCCATTGTCGGGGTTCACCGCCAGCTTGAGGGTGGTGAACCCCTGCTCGGCGGCCCAGCGGGCGATCGCGCCGATCAGCCGGTCCCCCACGCCCCGGCCGCGCGCCGCCGAGCCGACCCACAGGGAGATCAGCTCGGCGGCCGCCCCGCCCTCCTCGGCCGGGACGCCACTGGCCATCGCGACCGGGCGGCCGTCCAGCACCGCGACCAGGTCGAGGGCGCCGGGGATCTCCAGGCGGGAGCGCCAGCGGGCCTCGTGGTCGCCGGCGCCCTGCCAGTCCGCCAGGGTGGAGCCGAAGGCGTACGGCGCCTCGGTCAGCGCGGCCAGGCGCAGCTCGCGCCAGAGCGCCCAGTCGTCGGAGCCGAGCCGACGCAGCTCGGGTTCGCGCGGTTCCGGTTCGCGCGGTTCCGGTTCGTGCAGGTCGGGCTCGTGCGGTTCGGGTTCGTGCAGTTCGGACATGGTGCGGACCTTGCCGCAGGCCGGGCGGCACGGCAAGCGGATTACCCGGTTCAGCCCACGAGCGGCGGGTTGAGGCGGGCGAAGGCCTCCTGCCGGCGGTAGGGGAAGTATGGGTACGGCGCGGTGCGGGCGCTGGCCGCGTCCAGCCGGGCGACCTGCTCGTCGGTCAGCGACCAGCCGACCGCGCCGAGGTTCTGCCGCAGCTGCTCCTCGTTGCGGGCGCCGATGATGACCGAGGACACGGTCGGGCGGCGCAGCAGCCAGTTGATGGCGATCTGCGGGACGGTGCGGCCGGTCTCGGCGGCGATCCCGTCGAGCGCGTCGACCACCCGGTACAGCAGTTCGCCCTCGACCGGCGGGCCGTAGTCGGCGGTGTCGTGCAGCCGGCTGTCGGCCGGGAGCGGCCGGCCGCGCCGGATCCGGCCGGTGAGGCGGCCCCAGCCGAGCGGGCTCCACACCAGGGCGCCGACGCCCTCCTCCTGGGCGAGCGGCATCAGCTCCCACTCGTAGTCGCGGCCGACCAGCGAGTAGTAGACCTGGTGGGCGGCGTAGCGGGGGCGGCCGTAGCGCTCGGCGACGGCGAGGGACTTCATCAGCTGCCAGCCGGAGAAGTTGGAGACGCCGGTGTAGCGGATCTTGCCGGCCCGGACGAGGTCGTCGAGGGTGGCCAGCACCTCCTCGATCGGGGTGCCGGCGTCGTAGGCGTGCAGCTGGAAGAGGTCGAGGTAGTCGGTGTCGAGGCGGCGCAGCGCGTCGTCCACGGCCCTGGTGAGGCGGGCCCGGGAGGTGCCGGCGTCCTGCGGGCCGTCGCCGGTCGGCAGGCCGGCCTTGGTGGAGACGAGCACCTGGTCGCGGCGGCCGCGGATGGCCTGGCCGAGGACCTCTTCGGAGGCGCCGTCGGAGTAGACGTCGGCGGTGTCGAAGAGGGTGACTCCGGCGTCGATGGCGATGTCGAGCAGGCGGCGGGCCTCCTGGACGTCGGTGGTGCCCCAGGCGCCGAACAGCGGTCCACGGCCGCCGAAGGTGCCGGTGCCGAGGCTGAGCGCGGGGACCTTGAGGCCGGACGAGCCGAGTCGGCGGTATTCCATGGCGGTTGTCGTGCTGGTTGTCGTGCTGGTTTCCATGGCAGTTCTCCCCTCAGAGCCCTTAACGGGACTCCCATTCCGTTAGGATGGTTCGACCCTAGCAGGGCGCATCGACCTAATGGAACAGGAATCCCGTTAATGACTGCCGAGCCCTCCGCGCCGGACGCCCCGGACGTTCCAGAGACCCCGGACGCCCCGGACGCCCCGGACGCCCCGGAGACCCCCACGCCCGGGACGCGGCGCCCCGGCGGCCGCACCGCCCGGGTCCGCGCCGCCGTCCTGCGGGCCGCCGAGGACGCCCTGGTCGAGCACGGCTTCAGCGGGCTCGACCTCGGCGACGTCGCCCAGCGGGCCGAGGTCGGCCGGACCACCGTCTACCGGCGCTGGGGCACCACCAGCGCGCTGGTCGCCGACCTGCTCGCGGACATGGCCGAGCAGTCACTGCCGCGCACCCGCAGCGGCTCCCTCGCCGAGGACCTGCGGGCCAACGCCCGGCTGGTCCAGCGCACGCTGGCCGACCCCCGGCAGGGGGCGCTGTTCCGCGCGGTGATCGTGGCCGCCACCTGCGACCCGGGCACCGCCGAGGCGCTGCGGCACTTCTACCTGCGCCGGGTCGAGGAGTGGGCGCCGTGCGTCACCGAGGCCGTCGAACGCGGCGAACTCCCGCCGGACACCGACGCGTTCGAGGTGGTCCGGGCCGTCTCCGCGCCGCTCTACTACCGGATGCTCACCACCGCCCAGCCGCTCGACGAGGCCGCCGCCGACCGCGCCGCGGCCGCCGCCGAGGCGGCCGCCCGGGCGGGGGCGTACCGGCGGGAGGGCTGGCGGTCCAGGGGCACCCTGGGGAACGGCCTAGAAGAAGCTGTCGTCGTCGCCCTCGTAGTAGTTGTTCACGACCACCTCGGGAGTGTCGTCGCTGAACGCCTCGTTGAGCAGCGCGCCGCCGACCAGGCCGGCCGCGCCCGCGCCGATCAGCGCGCCGGTGCCGAAGCGGCGTCCGCCCTGGCCCGGCTGGCCCTGAGCGGGCTGGCCCTGGACCGGCTGCGGATAGCCCTGCTGGACCGGCTGCGGGTAGCCCTGCTGCGGGGTGTAGAACGGCGGCACGGTGGTCTGCACCCGCTGGGCGCAGGCGGCGCAGGTCTCGATCTGGCGCGGCACGCCCCACTGCGGCGACCACAGCACCGCCGTCGAGCCGAGGCCGTGCGAGGGGTCGAAGAAACACGTCACGGGGGAACTCCCTGGTCCTGGCTGGGTCATCGGGACAGCGGGCGCCACGGCGGGCACGGCGGGCGCCACGGCGGGCACGGCGGGCGCCATGGCCGGCGCGGCGGGCACCGCCGGAGCCGGCACGGGCGCGGCGGGCGCCGGTTGCAGGACGTCCACCCCGAAGTCGGCGGCGATACCCGCGAGCCCCGACGCGTACCCCTGCCCGACGGCCCGGAACTTCCAGTCCGCGCCGTGCCGGTAGAGCTCGCCGAACACCATCGCCGTCTCGCTGCCCGCCTCGGCCGCCACGTCGTAGCGGGCCGCCTCGGCGCCGCCGTCCGGGTCGGTGAGCCGGATGTACGCGCCGCGGACCTGGCCGAAGCTCTGGCGCCGCTGCACCGCGTCGTAGACCGCGACCGCGAAGACGATCTTCTCCACCCCGGCCGGGACGTCCGCGAGCCGGACGTCGATCTGCTCCTGGTCGTCGCCGCCACCGGCGCCGCCCTGGTGGCGGACCGAACCGTCCGGGCTCTGCAGGTTGTTGAAGAAGACGAAGTGCTGGTCCGAGACGACCTTCCCGGAGGCGTCGCAGAGCAGGGCGCTGGCGTCCAGGTCGTACCCGGCGCCGACCGTCCAGCCGAGGCCGACCCGTACGACCCGCAGCCCGGGGGCCTGCTTGCCCAGGGAGACGTTGCCGCCCTTCGTCAGGGCCACACTCATGACACTTCCTCCGCCACCGTTCGAATGACCGCTGTTTCCACTGTTCGACCACGACAACGCTGTAGAGCTCGCGCCGGTTCCCGACTTCCCGTCAGTGCTGGACGGGACGTTCCAGCAGGCCACGGGCCCGTGGCGCGGTCATGCCGGCCGGGGCGCGCGAGCTGGGCGCCCTGGCGGGGTGTCGGCTCCCGACCTATTGTCAGGGAACATGACACGCCTTCGTCGCGCCGCCACCCTGGCCGCCGCCCTCAGCGGCACGCTCGCCGCCCTGCTCACCCCGGCCGCCGCCCAGGCCGGCCCGGCGGCCTGCCCGGTCGTCGCCACCGCCCCGGTGGACACCGAACAGGCCCGGCTCCAGGACCAGCGGACGACCGCCTTCACCGAACGCTCCGGCCTGCGCGACCTGCTCCGGGGCTTCCCCGCCGCCCTGTGCACCGCCCGGAACGCCCGGCAGGCGGAGCGGGTGGCGGGCGCCTGGGGCCGGGCACTCTGGCAGGCCGGGGTGGACCGGGCCCAGGGCCGGCGGCCCAGCGGCGAACTCCCCGCCCGCGACGACCGCCCGCTGTACTGGACCAGGCTCGCCATGACCGTCCAACTGGCCCGCTGGCAACCCGGGTTCGACGTCGACCCGGCCGATCTGCGGGCCCGCTTCGAGGACGCCTCCCGAGGCCTCGACGACGGCTTCACCGCCGCCCCCGGCATCCGGCGGATCTTCGTCAGCGGCTTCGACCCGTACGGCCTCGACACCGAGCCGCGCCGCGCCAACCCCTCCGGCGCCGCCGTCCTGCAACTGCACGGGCGGCGGATCACCCTCGCCGACGGCAGCCCGGCCGAAGTCCGGGCCGTCCTGCTGCCGGTCCGCTACGGCGACTTCGACGACGGCGTCGTCGAGCGCGCCTTCGGCCCGCACCTCTCCCCCGGCCCGCAGGCCGCCGACCTGATCACCAGCATCAGCCAGGGCTACCCTGGCCTGTTCACCCTGGAGGCCTGGGCCGGGCGGGCCCGCTCCGCCGATCCCGCCACCGACAACACCGGCACGCTCTCCGGCGGCACCCGGCAGCACCCGGTCACCGCCCCGGGCCTGGACGACGGCCCGGAGTTCATCCGCACCACCCTGCCCACCGACGCCATGACGGCCGTCCAGCAGCCCTACCCCGTCCGCCTCAACACCACCGTCACCGAGATCCCCGAGGGCGGCGTCGACCCCGTCGACCGCGCGGACGGCCCCACCCCCGGCTCCCGAGCCGTCGCCGGTGGCGGCGGCGGATACCTCTCCAACGAGGTCGCCTACCGCTCCAACCGCCTGCGCCTCGACCTCGCCCCCGACCTCCCCGGCGGCCACCTGCACACCCCCGTCCTCACCGGCCTGCCCGCCCAACAGGACCGCCTCACCGCCCCGGAGTTCGAGCAGAACGAGGCCGCCATCGCCGACCAGGTTCGCGAGATCCTGCGCCACGCCCGGTTCTGAGCCCCGGCGCCACGCCCGGTTCCGAGCCCCGGGCCCGCGCGGCGGGGCCGGCTACACCGGCCGGGCGAAGCGCGTCCCCGCCGCGCGCGCCCGGGACTCGGCGATCTGCGCGTACGCGGCCTCCCGGTCCGCCCAGTGCGAGCCCTCGACCGACTTGCCGCGCTCCAGGTCCTTGTAGACCTGGAAGAAGTGGGTGATCTCCAGCAGGTCGAACTCGCGCAGGTCGCCGATGTCCCGCAGGTCGCCGTAGCGCGGGTCGTGGGCGGGGACGCACAGCACCTTCTGGTCCGGCCCGCGTTCGTCCCGCATCACCCACATGCCGACCGCCCGGCAGGTGATCACGCACCCCGGCACGGCCGGCTCGCCGCCGAGAACCAGCGCGTCCAGCGGCTCCGCGTCGCCGCCGAGGGTGCCCTCGACGTAGCCGTAGTCCACGGGGTAGCGGGTGGCGGTGAACAGGGTGCGGTCGAGGCGGATCCGGCCCGCCGCGAAGTCCATCACGTACTTGTTCCGCGACCCCTGCGGGGTCTCGATCAACACCTCGAACTCCACCGCGGCCTCCTCCTCTGCGCCTGGGGAGATTGTCCGCCGTCCCGGCCGTCCGGGCACCCTCCGCAAACGCCCTCCGCGGCCCGGCGGGGTCCGTTAGCATCCGGATCATGGGGAGTTGGCGTGTCACCGTCCAGAACCACCACCGGCGCAGCGGCGGGCGGCCCCAGGGGCGCCCGGAGGGGCCGCTGGCCCGCCGCGGCGACCTGGCGCTGTACGGCCGGAACGGCGAGATCAGCTGTGTCGACGCCGAAGGCCTGGTCCGCTGGCGCCGCCCCTGTGCGGGGCGCCCGAACGCGGCCCACCTCTCCGGCGGCCGGGCGCTGGTCACCACCGACTCCTTCGAGTACACCGCCTGGG
Organism: Kitasatospora sp. NPDC059812; assembly: GCF_042732075.1. Lineage (NCBI taxonomy): Bacteria > Bacillati > Actinomycetota > Actinomycetes > Kitasatosporales > Streptomycetaceae > Kitasatospora > Kitasatospora sp. NPDC059812. Next base: position 41,416 of record NZ_JBHWIO010000048.1, on the reverse strand, counting down.
GACACCTCGGCCCGGCCCTGCTGCTGGACCTCGACGACGGCGCCCTGGTCGCCGAACTGCGCGGCGAGCGCGGCACGGCCCTGGGCGACGGCCGCTTCGTGCTCGGCCTGGAGGGCTACGGCACCTTCGACACCTGGGCCTACGACCGGGACGCCACCCTGGTCGACTCCTGGCGCAGCTACGGCCACTACGTGGTCGGCGACGGCCTGCGCGTCGTCGAGACCGACCGCCGCCGGCCGACCGGGAGCCGGGTGGTGCGGCTGCTGCCCGGCGGGGGGATCGAGAGCGGCCCGCTGCTCGCCGACCCGCAGGCCCCCGCGCCGGTGGTGCTGGCCGACGGCACCGTCCTGGTACTGGACGCGGGGGTGCTGCGCGCCGTCGGGCGCGACCTCGACGCCACCGTGCTCGCCGAGTTGCTCCCGCTGTCCGGCGACGACCTGCACCGGTTCACCGGCACGCTGCGCCGCACGGCCGACGGCCTGGCCGTGACGCTCGTGGAGCGCCACCCGACCCGGATGGGCGGCTACACCACCCACCGCTGGACCCTCGGGCTGGAGTCGCCGAACTAGCGCGCCGGGCTGGCCCCCGGGCCCCCGGCGTTCCTCGGCGGCCACTCTCCGCGACCGCTCCCACGGAGCAGCACCGGGCGCGCGGCCGCTCCGGCGGCGGTAGGACGGACACAGACGTGCCCGGGAGGAGAGACCGTGAAGATCGTCGTCGACCTCAACCGCTGCCAGGGCTACGCGCAGTGCGCGTTCCTCGCTCCCCGAGTGTTCGAGCTGCACGGGGAGGAGGCCCTGCTCTACACCCCGCAGGCCCCCGAGGACCAGCGTGACCGCGTCCGGCGGGCCGTCGCGGCCTGCCCGGTGCAGGCCATCCTGGTCGAGGAGGAGGACCGGTCCGATGTCCGATGACCTCAAGAACGGCCGGATCGTCATCGTCGGCGCCTCGCTGGCCGGTCTGCGCGCCGCCGAGACGCTACGGGACGAGGGCTTCGCCGGGCAGCTGACCGTGGTCGGCGAGGAACGCCTCCCCCCGTACGACCGGCCGCCCCTGTCCAAGCAGGTGCTGCTCGGGCGGGTGCGCGCCGAGGAGACCGCGCTGCCCCGGCGCCGCGATGTGGACGCGCAGTGGAAGCTCGGCGTCCGCGCCACCGGTGTGGACGGGGACGGCAAGCAGGTCCTGCTCGCGAACGGCGAGCAGCTGCCCTACGACCGGCTGCTGATCGCCACCGGCACCCGGGCCAGGCCCTGGCCGAAGGCCGAGCAGGCCGCACTCGACGGGGTGTTCACCCTGCGCACCGCCGAGGACGCGGCCGGCCTGGCCGAGCGGCTGGACGCCGGCCCGAAGCGGGTGCTGGTGATCGGCGCCGGGTTCACCGGCTCCGAGATCGCCTCCGCCTGCCGGGAGCGCGGCCTGGCGGTGACCGTCGCCGAGCGCGGCCCCGCCCCGCTGGTCGGGGCCCTCGGCGGGGCCTTCGGTGCCCTCGCGGCCAAGGTCCAGCTCGCCCACGGGGTCGACCTGCGCTGCGGGGTGACCGTCTCGGCGCTGACCGGCCGCGCCGGCCGGCTCACCGGCGCCGAGCTCTCCGACGGCAGCCGGATCGAGGCGGACATCGCCGTGGTCGCCCTGGGCGCCGTCCGCAACACCGAATGGCTGGCCGAGTCGGGTCTCGCCGCCGGTCCGCGCGGGGTGGCCTGCGACGCGGGCTGCCGCGCCTTCAACATGTACGGGATCGTCACCGACGACGTCTTCGTCGCGGGCGACGTCGCCCGCTTCCCGCACCCCCTCTTCGAGTACCAGCTGCTCTCCCTCGAACACTGGGGCAACGCGGTCGCGCAGGCCGAGGTGGCGGCGCACAACATGGTCAGCCCGGGGCCGCAACGGCGGCCGCACCTGAGCGTGCCGTCCTTCTGGTCCAGCCAGTTCGGGCTCAACATCAAGTCCGTCGGCGTGCCCACCTTCTCCGACCACGTGGTCCTCGCCCAGGGCTCGGTCGAGGAGCGCCGGCTCGTCGCGGTCTACGGGTACCGGGGCCGGATCACGGCCGCCGTCAGCGTGAACCGGGCCAAGTGGCTGGAGCACTACCAGCGGCTGATCGAGGCCGCCGCGCCGTTCCCGCCCGACTGGGACGGCGTCGAGCCGCCCGCCTCCCGCATCCCGGTCCCCTCCGACGTGCCCGACCCGAAGGTGCTCTCGCACGGCCCGACCGTCGCCCTCACCGGCCACCTGCCCGACCGGCGGCTGACCCTGCGGCGCTGGGGCGGCTGAGCCCACCCGCCACCGCTCGACGGGCGCACGCCCACCGGGCCCCGCCGCCCGTCGAGGACCACCACCACCGCCGCCGCCCGTCGAGGACCACCACCGCCGCCACCCCCCGAGGAGCCACCGCGCATGGCCGCCGCCGACACCCTGTTCCGCCGGATCACCGACTACGCCAACCGCGCCGACCCCTACCCCCTGTACGCCGAGCTCCGCGACCACGGTGTGGCCCGCCAGGACGACGGCAGCTACCTGGTCGGCACCTACCACGAGGTCGCCGCGCTGCTGCACGACCCGAGGATCAGCTCGGACCGCCGCAACCGCACCGTCCCGGACGAGCTGCAGGGCAGCGTCCCGGTCGCCTTCATCGGCCGGGACGACCCCGAGCACGAACGGCTGCGCACCATCGCCATGCGGCCCTTCGGCCCGCCCCACGCGCCCGACCGGGTCGACGCCATGCACGACGAGATCGCGCGGATCACCGGGGAACTGGTCGACGGCCTCCGGGGCCGCGACCGGATCGACCTGGTCGAGGACTTCGCCTACCCGCTGCCGGTCACCGTCATCTGCCGGCTGCTCGGCGTGCCGCGCGAGGACGAGCCGCGGTTCCACGCCTGGTCCGAGACGCTGATCGCGGGCTTCGACCCCACTCCCGACAGCGATCCGTCCGAGCGCCAGCAGGCGGCCACGCAGGCCCGGATGGAGATGGGGCTGTACCTCGGCGAGCTCGCCGAGAGCCGCCGGGGCAAGCCGTCCGACGACCTGCTCTCCGCCTTCGTCAACGACCCCGGCCCGTCGGGCGGCTTCACCCAGACGGAACTGATGGCCACCGCGGTCCTGCTGCTCATCGCCGGGCACGAGACGACCGTCAACCTGATCACCAACGGCGCGCTCACCCTGCTGCGCCACCCCGAGAGCCTGGAACTGCTGCGCGACAAGCCGGAGTTGATGCCGCGCGCGGTGGAGGAGCTGCTGCGCTACGAACCCCCGGTCCAGCTGTTGCCGCAGCGCACCGCGCTCACCGACATCGAGGTCGCCGGGGTCACCGTCCCCAAGGGCGCGCCGCTGATCCTGGTGCTCGCCGCCGCCAACCGGGACCCTCTCCGGTTCCAGGAGCCCGACCGCTTCGACCCGACCCGCCCGGACAACCAGCACCTCGGCTTCGGCAGCGGCGTGCACAGCTGCTTCGGCGCACCGCTCGCCAGGGTCGAGGCGCAGCTCGCGCTCACCGCGCTCATCCACCGCCTGGACGGCCCCCGGCTGCTCCAGGACCCGCCCGAGTACCGGCGCAGCCCCGTCCTGCGCGGGCCCCGGCACCTGCCGCTCGCGCTCTCCGGGGTCAGGGACTGAGCAGCCCGGGCCCGGGAGGCGGCGTCGGCCTCCCGGGCCCGGGCGCGTTCGGCGGCGCTACGGGGTGCTGCGCACCACCGGCAGCTCCAGGAAGGACGGGTCGGCTCCGCCGTGCCCGATCCGGTAGCTCGCCCGGCCGTCGGCCGGGAGCAGCTGGAAGGAGTCCGGGTTGGCGGCGGCGACGGTGAGCCGGATCCGCTCGCCGGCCCGGAACAGCACCGCGACGGGTTGCAGGTCGATGGTGACCTGCCGGGCCCGGCCCTGCGGGAAGGGCGCCGCGTCGGTGGCCGCGTAGCTGCGGGGCGTGCGCAGCCGGCGCCAGTCGGGGTTGTCGTCCCGGTCGGCCACGGCCCGGTCGGCGAGGGCGAGTTGGCCCTCGGTCAGATAGGTGACCCGGCCGTCGGGGGCGACGTCCTCCAGGTAGACGTGCAGGGCGCCCTGGGCGGTGCCGTCGAGGCCGGTGACGTCGAGCGTGACGCGGCCGTTGCCGGTCACCCGGGTGTCGCCGGTCAGCGGCGGGGTGGTGTAGCTGAGGAGTTTGGCGTCCACGGCGGCCCGGTCGGGGTAACTGACCTGGTTGCCGGTGAGGTTGGTGTTCCAGCGGTCCAGTGGGCCGGTGCCGGCGGTGGGGTCGAGGCGCAGCAGGTCGGCGCCGGGGCGGTCGTCCGGCTCGGGCCGCCGGCGGCTGAGCGTGGTGTCCTCGCCGAGGTAGAGCCGCTGCGGGCGGGTGCCGGGCAGCGGCCAGCGGGTGGTGGTGCGCCAGACGCCCTCGTTGAAGGTGTAGTAGTGCAGTTGCCGGGTGCCGTCGGGGCGGCCGTCGGCCCGTACGTAGCGGTCGAAGAAGTCGAACGTCCGCTGGGCGATCTGGGCGCGTTCCTGGTCGGTGAGGTGGCGGGCGGGCTGGAAGGGGTCGGCGAGGTAGCCCTGGCCGTGGCTCCACGGGCCGATCCAGGCGTCCTGGGTGTTGGAGAGGCCGGTGAACTGGGAGAGCACGCCGTTGGCGGTGCCCGCGTCGAGCCAGCCGGCGTCGGTGAGCACGGGGACGCCGCCGGCCTCGACGGCGTCGGCCTTCTCGCCGACGCTGCCGACCGTCCAGCTCTTCGGGCCGTCCTGGTAGTCGCGGTAGACGCCGGCCTCGGCCATGTCGACCAGGTTGGCGTTGCCCGCGTGCTCGGCGCGCGCGGCGGCCAGCAGGGCCGGTCCGTCCGGGCCGTCGACCGGCCGGGGCACGGCGCCGGTCAGGCCGGTGGCCGCGCAGACCTGCCGGGTCTGCTCGTCGGTGTCGCAGGTGGTGCCGCCGGCCTGGTCGAGGATGCGCAGCAGCAGCGCGTACGGGGCGATCCGGGGCTCGATGAGCAGGCCGCCGGGGCGCACCAGGTCCTCGTACGGGTCGAAGTCGTAGGAGATCGGGGCGGCGGCGGTGATGTGGTGGTTGCCGAGGGCGGTGGCGAGCATCGCGGTGTCGCCGCCGTAGGAGACGCCGGTGGTGCCGACCCGGCCGTTGGACCAGGGCTGGGCGGCGATCCAGTCGCTGAGCGGGCCGCTGTCGGCGACGGTGTCGGCGCCGAGTTCGGAGCTCAGGGTGCCGAAGGAGGCGCCGGTGCCGCGCAGGTCGGCGACCACGTAGGCGTAGCCGTGGGCGTTCCAGCCGTCGGCGTCGCTGCTGCGGCCGCCGTTGCCGGGCGCGCCGGGGTAGACCCGGGCCCGCCAGTAGCGCTGGGTGACCAGGACGGTGGGCAGGTTCGCGCCGGCCGTGGTGCCCTCGGGCAGCCAGACGTCGACGGCGAGGCGGACGCCGTCGGGCATCGTGACGTAGCGCGACTGGAGGTGCGGCTCGGCGGCCGGGGCGGCCGCGGCGGGCGCCACCGAGAGTCCGAGCACGGCCGCGGCCGCGACGAGCGCCGCCAGCGGGCGGCGCAGGATCCCCCCTGCCCGGCTCACCGGGAGGTCGCCTTCCAGGGGCCTTCCTCGGGCCTGGCCTCGGTGTCGGTGCCGGGCCAGGGCGGCATGGTGACGGCGGCGATCCGCAGCGGCCGGTCGGCGTCCTCGTCGGCCCGGAACTGGAACGCCGTGCCGAGCGGGATCGAGGCCGCCGTCCCGGGCACGAGCCGGACGGTCTCCTCCCGCCCGCCCTGGCGGCGCCACAGCTCCCCGGCGCCCTCGACGACCTGCCACAGCTCCTGCACGGTGGCGTGCGACACCGCGTGCGACACCTGCCCGGGGGCGAGCTCGAACACCGCGAGGCTCCCCTGTCCGTCCAGGACCAGCAGCGGGAACACCGCGGCCCCGTCCGGTGCGCGCACCACCTCGACGTCATCGACGTCCGTTGTCTGGAACGGTTGTTGCACTGGCTGACTGCTCATCCGACCCGGCCTCTCTCGCGTCACGGAGTACCTTGGTCTCGTCCCCCACCGCCGATGAGAACACGCCTCTGCGCCCGGCCGCCACCCTGAGATGTCCCGTAGTTCGCCGCGCCGGCCTCGCGCCGGTCTCGCGCCGGTCTCAGCCCCCGGCGGGCGTGCCGAACTCGCGGAGGGCGTCGGTGACGATCGCGTCCAGTCGGGCGTGGTGGGCGCCGCGCCAGTAGGCCTGGCCGCAGTCGACGCACTGGGCGAAGACGTCGTAGGAGCGCTCGGTGCCGTCCCGCAGCTGCTCGCGCACCGAGGTCTTGTCGGCCTCGCGCAGCGTGCCGTTGCAGGTGGTGCAGCGGCTCCACGGATCGAGCGGGGGCGCGAAGCGGGAGAGCACGTCGCGCAGCTGCTCGTTGGGGCGGTGGCTGTAGACGTAGGCGCCGGCCCACAGTTCGCGGCGGCGCAGCAGTCCCCGGTCGCGCGAGAGCAGGACGCGCTGCTCGGCGGCGGAGCGGGCGGCGAGCGCGGCGTCGCCGATGTCCGGGTTCTCGTAGGCGGCGTCGACGCCGAGCAGGCGCAGCCGGCGGGTGAGGGTGCCGAGGTGGACGTCCAGCAGGAAGCGCGGCGGGGCGGACGAGGGCTGCGGCCGGTCCACGGCCCGGACGGTGACGTGTTCCTCGTCGAGCGGCACGTACGACCCGGGCACCGGCCGGCCGTCCACCAGCAGGGTGCCGACCTCGGTGAGCGGGACGCCCAGGGACTCGACGACGTGGCCGAGCGTCGAGGTGCCGTCGGTGCGCAGCGCCGAGCGGCCGGCCCGCCGGGGCCCGGAGACGAAGAGGTGCAGCTCGGGGGCGAAGTCGAGCCAGATCTGGGGTCGGTCCACGCGGCCAGCATGCCAGCGGGCGGCGGCCCGGGCCACCGGTTTCCGGTCAGCCGTCGGAGCATTCTCGGGCGGGCTCGCGGTGGGGGCGGCGGGCGACTGGGGCGGGGCCTGGTGGGCGGGGCGGCGAGGAGGGCGCCGGGGCGGCGGGGAAGGCCGGTGAGAAGGGCACCCGGCTGGCGCGGGCGGCCGCTACGGGACCGCGACGGCGGAGGCGACCGGCGTCGGGCGGCCCCGGTCGCGATCCCGCTCGGCCCAGCGGACGACCGGCCCCATCGCGTACCCGGCCGCCAGGAAGAGGCCGCCCAGGACGAGCCAGCCCGCGAGCCCGCCGTCCAGCAGCAGGGTGGTCAGCAGCAGCGACCCGAGGGTGCGGGCGACGGCCACGCCAGTGCCGAAGAAGCCCTGGTACTGGCCGATCCGCTCGGGCGGGGCGAGGTCGAAGCTGATCTGCCAGGAGCCCGCCGACTGCCGCATCTCGCCGATCACCTGGAGGACGGAGGCCGCCACCAGCAGCGCGGCGACCGCCCACACCGGGACGTCCAGGGCCGACAGGCCGAACACCACGCAGGAGGCGAGCAGCACCACCCCGGCCGAGCGGACGGCCCGCGCGGCCGGGCCCAGGCCGGTGACGCCGCGCGCCGCCCGGACCTGGAAGGCCAGCACGGCCAGGGTGTTGAGGACGAACAGGGCCGAGCCGAGCCAGCTGATCCCGGGCGCCCGGTCGGCGATCCAGAGCGGGATGACCAGGCTGAGCAGCGGCATCCGCAGCAGCAGCACGGTGTTGACCAGCGCGACGGCGGCGTACCGGCGGTCGCGCAGGACGGCCAGCCGGGGCCCGGCGCCCGACCGGGCCGGGGCGGGCGGGGCTTCGGGCAGCCGCAGCAGGATCAGCGCACCGGCCAGGAAACCGAGCGCCGTCACCACGAAGGCGCAGAGGAACGCGGCCCGGGTGCCGACGGTGAGCGCGATGCCGCCGATGGCGGCGCCGACGGCCAGCCCCCCGTTGAGGGTCGCCTGGAGGTGGGCGAGCAGCCCGGTGCGCTGGGCGGGCGGCACCAGGGTGGCGACCAGCGCCTGCCGGGCGGCGGTGAGCCCGGACTGCGTCGTGGCGTAGAGGCAGACCGCGACCAGGAACGGCCCGTAGGAGCGGATCACCAGGAAGGCGGCGACCACCACCGCCGTGGCCAGGGCGAGCGCCACGGCCGTCCGGCGCGGGCCGCGGCGGTCGGCGAGGGCGCCGAGCGGGACGCCCGCCAGCGAGCCGAGCGCCCAGGCCACGGCGAGGCCGGCGCCGAGGGCGGTCGCCGACATGCCGACGATGTGGGTGAAGTAGAGCGTGGAGCAGGTGTAGTAGGCGCCGTCGCCGACGGCGCTGGCCAACTGGGCCGCGGCGATGGTCCGTTGGGGCCCTGCGGGCGGGATGAGGGCGGGCGCCGGGGCGCTGCTGGTCGACACGGGTCTCCTGGCTGGGGGCGGCGCGCGCGCCGGGTGTTCGCAACGGTTCGCGGCCCAGCCTAGGCAGGAGGCGGACCGGCGGTAAGGTCCAGTGATCACGGAACTCCTTGGTCCACTTCCGGGCCCCACCGCACCGGCGGGCGAGCCCTGAACCCCCGTACGACGGCGGCGAATCGCTCCTCCCGCGGGCCCGGAACCGGCCCCGGCCGTACCGCCGCCGCCCCCTCCGTACCCGCTCCGAATCCGCCTCGCCCAGCGGCCTTCGGGCATCACCGACCCCGCCGAAGGGCCAAGTTTTGCCGTATTGACCGGTCAGTAACGCCCTCCTATGCTCAACGGCATTCGCGATCCGGCACCGGGCCCGGCGCCGCCGTGCCCGCCCGATCCGCCGCCGTCATCGGCTCGAAGGGCTCTTCCCATCAGCACCTCCATCGCCCGCTCGGACGACACCGGCCACCCGGGCACCGCACGGGACGACGCCGGCACCCGCCGCCGCCGGTTCCTCACCTACCTGCTGGCCGCCCCGACCCTCACCGTCGGCGCCCGGCTCGGCCTCGACGCCGCCGCGCCCGCCACCGCGCGGGCCGCCGTCCGCGCCGCCGCGGCCGCCCAGGACGCCGCCGCCCCCTCGCAGCTGATCGGCCTGCCCGGCATCCCTGACATCCTCGACCTCGGCGACGCGCTGATCGTCGCTGGCCTGCCGACCTCGCACCTGCTCGTCCTGGAACTCACCGCCGCCGGGCGCGCCGTGCTGCACCTGCCCCGGCTGGAGGTCGGCCAGGGCCTCACCACGGCCATCGCGATGCTCGTCGCCGAGGAACTCGACGCCCGGATCGGCGACGTGGACGTGCCGCTCTCCGACGGCCGCCCCGAACTGCTCTTCAACCAGCTGACCGGCGCCTCCAACTCGGTGCGCTCGCTGTACGACCCGGTGCGCGCCGCGGCCGCCGCCGCCCGCGCCCGGCTGGTGACCGCCGCAGCGCGGCGCTGGAACGTTCCGGCAGACACCCTGCGCACCGCCGACTCCGCCGTCCTCGCCCCCGACGGCCGCCGCGCCGGCTACGGCGACCTCGCCGCCGAGGCCGCCGCCGTCGCCCTCCCCGCCGTGTCCAGCTCCCCCAAGAGCGCCGACCAGTTGCGCCTGGTCGGCCGGCCCACCGGCCGGATCGACGCCCGCGACATCGTCACCGGCCGCGCCAAGTACGCCGGGGACCTCGCGATCCCGGGCGCCGTCCCCACCGTGGTCGCCCGCCCGACCACCATCAACGGCACGCTCAGGACCCTGGACGCCTCCGCCGCCCGCGCCATGCCCGGCGTGCTCGGCGTGGTCCGGATCCCCAGCGGCGTCGCCGTCCTCGCCGAGACCTTCGACCAGGCGCTCAAGGCCCGCGACGCGCTGCGCACCTCCTGGAACCCGGGCCCGGTCGCCAACCTGTCCACCTCCGACATCCGCGGCCAACTGCGCGCCGCCCACGCGCCGTTCCTCATCCCCCCGCTGCTCACCCAGTACGTGGACGGCGAATTCGACTTCGCCTTCGTCAACCACGCGCCGATGGAGGTGCTGACCGCCGTCGCCGACGTGCGGCCGAACCGGGCCGAGCTGTGGTTCGCCGCGCAGGCGCCGATCGTCGCCCAGCAGGCCATCGCCGCCGAACTCGGCCTCCCGCAGAACGCCGTGACCGTCCACGTGGTGCGCGGCGGCGGCTCGTTCGGCCGGCGCCTGTTCTTCGACGCCGCCCTGGAGGCCGCCCAGATCTCCAAGGCCGCGGGCCGACCGGTCAAACTCATGTGGACGCGCAACGACGACATGCGCCACGGCCGGATGCGCCCGGCCAGCCACCACCGGATCCGGGCCACCTACGCGCTCGGCCAGGTGCTCAGCTACGAGCACCGCGCCGCCACCGTCAAGACCGACTTCCGGCACGGCCTCGGCGAGATGCTCACCGCCGCCGGCTTCGACCTGTCGCTCGCCGGGCTCAGCCTCGCCCAGGTCTTCTTCCTGCTCAGCGAGAAGAACCCGTACAACGTCGGCATCCCCACCCAGTTGCTCGCCGAAGTGCCGCTGGACATGCACACCGGCAGCTGGCGGTCGGTCTACTCCGGCACCGTCCGGGTCGCCGACGAGATCATGATGGACGAACTCGCCCGCCGGATGGGCCAGGACGCCGTCGCGTTCCGCCGCGCCCGACTGCGCAGCGCCGCCGGCCGGGCCGTCCTCGACACCGTCGCCAAGGCCGGCGACTGGGGCCGCCCGATGCCCCCCGGCCACGCCCAGGGCATCGGCTACCACGACGAGAACAGCGGATGCGCCGCCTACCTCGTCGAGCTGGACGCCACCGACCCGGCCGACCCCAGGGTCACCAAGGCCGTGATCGCCGCCGACGTCGGCCGGGTCATCAACCCCCGGGGCCTGGAGGCCCAACTGACCGGCGCCCTGATCGACGGCATCTCGGTCATCCTGCAAGCCGGCAACCACATCGACAACGGGGCCGTGCGCGAGGGCAGTTACGCCGACTTCCGGTACGCCCGGCAGCGGCACTCCCCGCCGGCCGTCGAGATCCACCTCATGCCGCCGAGCGGAGCCCCCGGCGGCGCCGGCGAGTTGGGCGTCCCGGCGGCCTCCGCCGCGGTCGCCAACGCCTACGCGCGCGCGACCGGCACCAGCCCGCGCTCCTTCCCGATCAACTTCTGACTCCCCCAGCCAAGGAACCCCACCACCCCATGCCCACCCACACCTTCGTCCTCAACGGGCACCCCGTCACCGTCGAGGCCCCGGACGACATGCCGCTGCTCTGGGTGCTGCGCGACAAGCTCGGCGTCACCGGCCCCAAGTACGGCTGCGGGGTGGGCGTCTGCCGCGCCTGCACCAGCCACCTGGACGGCGAGGAGTTCCAGCCCTGCACCCGCTCCGTCAAGGACTGCGAGGGCCACCGCGTCACCACCATCGAAGGCCTGGCCGACGGCGACACCCTGCACCCCGTCCAGGAGGCCTGGCTCGGCTGCGACGTCGCCCAGTGCGGCTTCTGCCAGCCGGGCCAGATCATGACCGCCGTCGCCCTGCTGCGCCGCACCCCGAACCCGACCGACGCGGACATCGACCAGATCCAGAACATCTGCCGCTGCGGCAGCTACCCGCGCATCCGCGAGGCCATCAAGCAGGCGGCGGCCCGGCAGACCTCCGGCTGACGGCACGCCACCCCGCCCGGGGCACGGGCGGGGTGGACGGGGTCAGCGGGTCGTCAGCACTCCCGCAGGCCGTTGTGGAAGTACCAGTTGCCGTCGGCGTACGCGCCGTAGACGTAGGACGTCGGGATGAAGGTGCCGTTCGTGCCGGCCACCTGGTACCAGACGTTGCCCTGGCTGTTGATGTCCTCGCCCCGGGTCCAGCACTGGATGTAGATCTCGTCCGACGACCACGAGTACGACCCCAGGTCGCCGGCGGTCTTGGACGCCCAGGAGTACGGCTGCGAGTAGACGCCCACGCCGTGGCCGCTCGCGTGGTAGCGGAGCGCGTACCAGCCGTCGGCGAACGCGCTGCCCGCCGAGACGCCCACCGCGCCGGCGGCCACCGCCACCACGGCCGCCGCGGTCGCACCACGGCGGCCGATCTTCTTGAGGATGCCCTTGGTCATCTCAATTCCCCTTTTCGGTCGGACCGTTGCGCCGCCCCGATGGCCGCGGCGACTGGGACAGCTGACCCGACATCCCACCGTGTTCGGTACCGCCTGACGGAAACTGACAACAGCTGACACCTGCCGCCGCCCGCGCCGAACACCCCGTCCACCCAACCGGAGTCCGTCGATCACGTAACGCCGCGGTCACGCGTCACTATGATCCGTACGCGACAAGCAACACCGGTCGCCGCTGGATCTGACATCTGACAACAGGGGGACGCCATGGCGGAGCAGGAGTCGCAACCCGCGGAGAGAGACCCGGCGCCGAGCGCGGCGGAGGCCCTCGCCGCCGAGCTGCGCCGGTTGCGCCTGGAGGCGGGCCAGCCCTCGTTCCGCACGATGGCGAAGACCGCCGGCTCCATCTCCCACACCACGCTCTACGAGGCGGCCTCCGGCTCGCGCCTCCCGTCCTGGACCACGACCAGGGCCTACGTCCGGGCCTGCGGCGGCGACGAGGCCGAGTGGCACCGCCGGTGGACCGCCGCCGCCGACGAGGGGTCGGCCCCACCAGCCCTACCGGCCCAACCTGCCCCTCCGGCCTCACCGGTCGAGCCCTCGGGACCGCCGGTCGCCGCGAACACCACGGCCGACACCAGGGCCGACAGCACAGCTGCCTCCGCCGCCGCCGAGCCCCCGGCCGGACCGGGCCGGGGCCGCCGCCCGATCTGGACCCACGCGTTCTGCCTGCTCCTCGGCGTGGCGCTCGGCGTCGGCAGCACGCTCGCCGTGGTCGGCTTCCGCACGTCGGACGCCCCACCCCCGTCCGCGCACGGCTGCCCGTCCGGGGACACCGAGTCCGCACCCGCCGAGGCGGCCGCCCTCCCCGCGCCGGGCCCGCGGCCGGCGGCGGCACGCACGGCCACCGACGACAGCGCACCGTCCTGGGCCTCCCGGGTCGCCTTCGACCAGCAGGCCGTCTCCAGTACCGAGGTCGTCCTTCCGGTGCTCTCCCCCGTCACCCCGGGTGACGCCCTGGTGGTCACGATGATGCTGACCAGCACCTGTCCCGGGGCGGTCACGGTCACCGACAGCCGGGGCGACCGCTTCCGGATCGTCGGGGACGTCACCGACTCGCTCCGGCACCGGGTGCTGCTCCTCGCGGCCTTCGGGGCGGCCGCGCTGACCGCGGAGGACTCGATCCGCGTCGCCCACCCGCGGGCGAGCAAGTACCACGTCGCCGTCGACGAGTTCCGCGGCGTCTCCGCCGTCCGGGCCGTCGGCCGCGCCTCCGGTGACGCCGGCGGGACGACCTTCTCCACCGCGGCCAACGCCGCCGCCTGCACGCCGGGCGACCTCCTGGTGAGCACGGTCGGCAGCAACAGCGGCAGCGCCCCCGAGTTCGGCACCAGCTGGACCAGCCTGCCCGCTCTGCGGCTCTCCTCCTACCGCCTCACCACCGCCCACCGGATCGCGACGGATCCGGACCACTGCGCCGCCACCGGCCAGACCACCTCGCAGTGGGGCGCCGTCCTCGCCGTCCTGCACTGAGCGTCCACGCCGTTCCACCACCCCTGGCCCGACCGGTCCAGACCATTTAGGCTGACCGCACCTCAACCACCCCACCACCAAGGGATACTGGATGATCAGGCGCCGTTCACTGCTGGCACTCGCGGGCCTGGGCGGCGCCGCAGCCCTGCTGCCCGCCGGGCCCGCCCAGGCAGCTCAGGCCGCCCGGCCGCGCACCATCGACCTGCCCGCCCCCACCACCGGCCGCCCGGTCGGCACGACCACCCTGCACCTGGTCGACCACGACCGCCCGGACCCGTTCGTGCCCGCCGCCGGCCCGCGCGAGCTGATGGTGCAGCTCTGGTACCCGGCCCGCGCCACCGCCGGCCACCCCCGCGCGCCGTACACCACGCCCCGGGTCGCCGCCGCCGTCGATCAGCGCCTGCCGCTGGATCCGGGCACCATCGCGGCCGTCCGCCCCACCGCTCGCACCGACGCACCCGCGCTCCCCGGCCCGCTCCCCCTGCTGCTGCTCGGCCACGGCCGCACCGGATTGCGCAGCAACTGCACGGCGCTGGCCGAGGAGTTGGCCGCCCACGGCTACCTCGTCGCGTCGGTCGACCACACCTACGACGCCCTCGCCGTCGAGTTCCCGGACGGCCGGGTGGTACACACCGTGCTGGAGGACGAGCCGGCCGACTGGGAGGCCGCCGAGCGCCGCGAGATCGCCGCCCGGGTCGCCGACCTCCGCTTCGTCACCACCGAACTGACCGAGCGCCAGGACCGTTTCCGCGTCGACGGGGGCCGGATCGGCGTGCTCGGCCACTCGATGGGCGGCTCGGCGGCCGCCGAGGCGATGCGCCAGGACGAGCGGTTCCGGATCAGCCTCAACCTGGACGGCGGCCTGTTCGGCTCGCCCGTTCCGGACCTCGGCCTGGACCGGCCCTTCCTCCTACTCACCTCGCTCGCCGACCACGAGACCTGGCAGCGCTGGCGCAGCCACCAGCACGCCTGGGGGCGGCAGTTGCGCACCCTCGGCGCCGGCCACCTCAGCTTCACCGACCTGCCGCACGCCGCCCTCCCCGGCAATCTGCCGGGCCACCTCCCCGCCGACACCTACGCCGCGCTGCTCGGCATCATCGCCCCGGCCCGGGCGACCGCGCTCACCCGTGCCTACACCCGGGCATTCGCCGACCACTTCCTCCGCGGCCGCCCCGCACCCCTCCTCGACGGCCCGTCACCGCGCTTCCCGGAGGTCGAACTCCGCTGGAGCCACGACTGACGCCCGACCGGGGCCGCGTCCTCGGGCGTCAGGCCCTCCGGGTCGCCCGCAGCGAGTTGCCGTCCCGCCGCACCCGGAGGAAGAGCACCGTCAGAGCCACGACGGTGAGCGCCACCAGGATCCCGGTCTCGACGAGCTGGATCGGCACGAAGTGCCCGACGGGGTGGTACTCGATCCAGTTGCTCGTGGCGCCTTCGCAGCCCCTCGTCCGGTCGCCGTCCCAGCAGAACTGGTCCGAGGCCCACCGGCCGTCCTGGAGCACGACCCCGCGGTCGACCAGCCACGCGTTGGTGGGCTGCCCGAAGTAGACGCCGCGCGGGACCATCTCCTTGACCGACGGGTAGAAGGAGGCGCGGCCCCACCGGAGCAGGCCGTGGACGACCGCCACCAGGACGCCGGTGGCCAGGACCGAGGCCACCGTGCGCCGCAGCAGTTGCCCGACCAGCAGGCCCAGTGCCAGAGCGAACAGCGACCAGGCGACCGGCACCACCCCGAGGACGGGGTAGGTGAGGCCCTGGAACGGCGGATCGAAGGCGAACGGGCTGTGCGCGATGTCCGCGTTCCACACCCACGTCGCCAGGACGGCGAGCACCCCACCGGCGGCCAGCACCGCCAGCCCGGGCAGGGCGATCCGCGCGGTGAGCCAGCGCAGCGGGCTGACGGACTGGGTCCAGGCGAGGCGAACGGTTCCGCGCTCGTACTCCTGGGCGAGCATCGGGGCGCCGAGGAACATGCCGATCAGCAGGGGGACGGCGACCAGGGCCGGCTGGAGCCACGTGGTGTACAGGTAGGCGCGGCGGGTGATGGGCGAGACCATGCCCTGGCAGCCGGCGTTGGACCAGCTGGCCCCGTCGGAGCACCCGGCCCGGCGCAGATCCGCCATCAGCGGCTGGACGGAGAAGTGCAGCCAGAGCAGGGTGGCCGACGCGGTGACGACCAGGGCGGCGATCGCCCACAGCGCGGTGCGGCTCTGGCGCCAGCTCAGCCAGAGCAGGCCGCCCGGGCGGGGCGCGGTCCGCGGCTCGCGCGGTGGCGCCTCGGTGGTGGCGCGGTCGGCCAGGACGTTGGTACTCATGCGGCGATCCCGTTCTCGGTCGTCTGGGCCTGCGGGCCCGGTCCGGTGGCGGCCCGGGCGGTGCCGGCCGGGGTCCGGAGGTAGCCGAGCAGCAGCTCCTCCAGGCTCGGCCGGCCACTCTCCCACGGGCCGTCCACCGGATCGCCGGTGCGGACCAGCGCGTCGATCCGGCGGCCGGTGGAGCGCTGCTCGACCAGGACGTCCTCGGGGAGCGCGCTGCCGGCCGGGCCGGTGAGCAGTTGGTGTCCGTCCAGCAGCTCCTCCACGTCGCCGCAGAGCCGGATCCGCCCGGACTGCACCAGCAGCAGGTAGTCGATGACGCCGTCCAGCTCGGGGATGATGTGCGAGGAGACCACGATGGTGGTGCCGCGCTCGGCGGCCTCGGCCATCAGGGTGCCCATCAGCTGGTGCCGGGCGAGCGGGTCGAGGTCGGACATCGGCTCGTCGAGCAGCAGCAGGTCGGGGCGCTTGCCGAGGGCGAGCGCCAGGGCGACCCGGGTGCGCTGGCCACCGGAGAGCGAGCCGATCTTCGCCCTCGTCCTCAACTCGCCCTGGTCGATCACCTGTTGGGCGAGGTCCTGGTCCCAGGACGGGTTCAGCTCCCGGCCGAGCCGCAGGGTCTCGGCCACCGTGAAGCCGGGGTAGAGCGGCTTGTCCTGGGCCACGTACGCGACCCGGGCGCGCAGGTCCTCGGTGGTGGCGGGCTCACCGAACACCCGCAGCTCACCCTCGGTGGGGGTGAGCAGCCGGGCGGCGATGCCCAGCAGGGTGCTCTTGCCCGCACCGTTGGGGCCGGCCACCCCGCAGATCCGCCCGGCCGGAACGGCGAACGTGCAGTCGCGCAGCGCCCAATCGCCCCGGTAGCGCTTGCCCAGGCCCTCGGCCGCGAGCGCCGCCGGGGCCCCCGGCGCCGCCGATGTCGGCGGTGTGTTCATCGGGTCGTTCACCCGGTCCCCCCACTGTCCTCTAACTCGGTGTTTCCGGGGAGACCCCGGTGTCGAATCGCTGCTCCAGGACGGAGGCCATCAGCGCGGCGATGTCCTCACGCTCCAGTCCGACCTCGCGGGCCCGGTCCACCCAGCCGACCAGGTCCGCGCGCAGCGGCCCGTCGGCGGCGGCCTCCGGCCGGGCGAGCGAGCGCCGGACGAAGGTGCCGAGCCCCGGCCGGGGCTCGACCAGGCCCTCGCGTTCCAGTTCGCGGTAGGCCTTCAGCACGGTGTTGGGGTTGATCGCGGTCAGCTCGACGACCTCCCGCGCGGTCGGCAGCTTGTCCCCGGGCTGGAGCAGCCCGAGCCGCAGGGCCTGCTTGGTCTGCTGAACGATCTGCTGGTAGGTGGAGACGCCGCTGCGCCGCTCGATGCGGTACTCGATCACACGCGATTCGACCTTTCACTAGTCCAATAGTGGAATGGTGACCCACTGCGGCGCCCGGGTCAAGCCAGGCCGGGGGGCGCCGGGCGATACGGACGATCAGGGCCGCTGCAGCAACAGGAGGGAGTCCTGGTCGGCGACCCGCCGGTAGCCGCGCCGCTCGTACTCGACCAGCATCCGGGCGGTGTCGGCGGTCGCGCACGGGGCCTGCACGCTCGGGTCCGTCCGGTCCACGACCACCCACTCGGGCCCCGGCCCGGTCGGCGCCTGGCAGACCAGGGTGACGGTGGCCCGGCCGGTCAGCTGTGCGGCGAGGCGGTTGGAGGCGGCGACGGTCGCGCCGTCGGGTATCGAGCCGAGCAGCGCCCGGGTGTACGCGAGCCGGGGCGAGGTGCGCCACGCCTCGGGCATCACCACCTCGTGCAGCGGATAGACCGGCACCGTCACGGCCGCCACCAGGGCGCTGACGGCGAGCGCGCGCCGCGCCCGGCGCGGGTCGGTGCGGGTGAGGGCGTCCACCAGGGCGGCGAGCACCAGCGGCATCAGCACCGCGCTGTAGTGGTAACTGACGCCCCAGTAGTGCGGGTTGGCCGAGAGCAGCCGCCAGCCCAGGGTGGGCACGCAGAGCAGGACCAGCGGCGAGCGCAGCCCGAGGAAGCCCGCGGTCGCGGCGAGCAGGAGGAGCAGCAGCCACTTGATCGGGGGCCAGCCGATCCGGGCCGCCAGCGACCAGGGCGAGGGCTGCCCGCCGCCGTCCAGCTGCTGCCAGTAGTCGAACCCGCCGTGCGGGTTGAACGAGGGCAGCACCACCGTGACGGTGAGCACGGTGGCCGCGATCCCGACGCCCGCGAGCACGAGCCCCGGCAGCGGGCCGCGCCGGCCCCGGCGGGCCTGCCAGGCGATCAGCAGGCCGAAGGCGGCCACGGTCAGGCCGAGGTCCTCCTTGACCAGCAGCAGCGGCAGCGACCACAGCGCCGCGGCCAGGTGGCGGCGCCGGCCGAGCGCGGTGGCTGCGAAGGCCAACAGCGGTACGGCGAAGGCGATTTCGTGGAAGTCGTCGCTGACGGCCCGGACGATCCCCCAGGACGCCCCGGTCACGCATCCGACCACCAGGGCGACCCGCGGCCCGCCCGCCTCGTACGCCCACCGGGTGAGCGGCACGACCGCCAGCGCCATCAGCAGCGCCTGGGCGACCAGCAGGGTGACGGCCCCCGGGAACAACCGGTAGACCGGGGCGAGCACGGCTATCAGCGGGTGGAAGTGGTCCCCGAGCAGGTGGTAACCGGGCCCCTTGAGCGGCACGATCGGCGCCTGCCCGTGCGCGTACGCGCGGATGGCCTGCTCGAAGATGCCCAGGTCGTAGGCCTTGCTCAGGCCGCGCCGGTAGCGGTTGACGGCGACGCAGGTGTAGAGCGCGGCGAACCCCGCGGCCAGGCCCCAGGCCAGGACGGCGGGTCGACGCGGCGGGTGGAACAGGCGCATCGGCAAAGTACCCTTTCACTATTCGATTAGTGGAAGGGTGATGGAAGGGCACACCGTCGTCAACCCCGGTCCGGCCGCGCCGACCGGGCCTCTGACCTGCCCGGATGCGGTCCGCTAGGCGGGTGAGGTGGAGCCAGTGGAGCCAGTGCAGCCTGTGGAGCCCGCCGGCTCAGTGGAGCTCAGGGCCGCACGGCCTCCGGGTCGCGACCGAAGAAGCCGGCGAGCCGGTCGTACGGCGGGGCGTCCTCCGGCACGGCGACCTCGGGGCCGAAGGCGTGCTGATCCTCCTCGGCGCCGCGGTACCCGGGCGCGAGGGCGCCGCGGGCCCAGGCCAGGGCGGCGAGGGCCACCTCATGGTCCAGCCCCTCGGTGGACTGGTCGGTGGCATGAGCCAAGTCCCAGTCGTGGACGGCGAATTCGGCGATCTGCTGGTCCACCGGGAAACGGGCCGGCAGGGCGCCGACGCCGGGGACCTCCAACGTGCCGGTGAGGTCGCCCGCCGCCCGCCAGGCGTCGACCAGCTCCTCGGCGCCGGCCTCGAAGGCGTGCAGCCAGTCCTCCTCCACCCGCTCGAAGGGCTGCGACCAGTCCGGCTGCCCGCCCCCGGCCCGGACGGTGAACTGCCGCAGGTCGAACAGCAGATGGCTGACCAGGTCGCCGACGTCCCAGGAGCGGCAGGCCGTCGGGTGCCCGGCCAGCTCGACGCCGACGCCGTCGATCAGCCCGGCGGTCTGCGCGAGGGCCCGGGCGAGCAGGTCGATCGGGTCTTCCGCTGCGGTCATGGCACACCTCTCGGTCGGGAGCGCGTCGCCGGCGTGGCCGGGTCCGGTCGGGGGCACCGCTCGGACCGGGCGATCGTAAACGCGTCCGTCGACGACCGCCCGCCACGACACCGGCCCGGTGGTCGCACCACCGGGCCGGTCTCCGCACAACGACGTGCTGCGAGCCGTCAGGCTCCGAACCGTCAGGCCCGAACCGTCAGGCCGCGAACCCGCCGTCCACCGCGAGCTCCGCGCCCGTGACGTACCGCCCCTCCTCGCCCGCCAGGTAGGCGACGGCGGCGGCGATGTCCGCGCCCGCGCCGAAGCGGCCGAGTGCGGTCAGGCTGCTCTGGAACTCGGCGGCCTCACCGTCCGCCGGGTTCATGTCGGTGTCGATCGGGCCGGGGTGGACCACGTTGGCGGTGATCCCGCGCGGGCCGAGCTCCCTGGCCAGCGCCTTGGTCAGGCCGATCATCGCCGCCTTGCTGAGCGAGTAGATGGTGGCGCCGGGGAAGGCGACCCGCTTGGCGATACAGCTGCCGATGGTGACGATCCGCCCGCCGTCGGCCAGGTGCGCGGAGGCGGCCTGGGCGAACAGGAACGGCGCCCGGACGTTCACCTCCAGGACCCGGTCCACGTCGTCGAGCGCCAGGTCACCGATCGGGCCGAGGACACCGACGCCCGCGTTGTTCACCAGGATGTCCAGCCGCCCGAACCGCTCCGCGACCGCCGCGACCACGGCCTGCACCGCCTGCGGGTCGGCGCTGTCCGCGCGGACCGCCCAGCCGCGGCGCCCCATCGCGGTGATCTTCGCCGCGACCTCCTCGGCCCGCTCGGCCCCGCCCTGGTAGGTCAGGGCGACGTCGGCACCGTCCTCGGCCAGCCGCAGCGCGACCGCCGCCCCGATCCCCCGGCTGCCGCCGGTCACCAGGGCCACCTTGCCGTCGAGCTTCGCCGCACCGTTCATCGTCATATCTCCAGAACTCCTCATTCGGATGTGATCCGACTCGTTCCGATCAGAACCCCCGGTTCCGATCTCGGACATGACTCGATCCTGGGCCTCGGCGCCGGAAACCTCCGGCGGTATTCAGACGTCGCGTTCAACCTTCAACTATCTCCCGAAGCGCCTGCGTGCACGCCCTCACGCCCGCTCGCACGCTCCCTCCCTCGCACCCGATCCCGGAAACGCGCCCGATCCCGGAAATACGCCCGCCCCGGAAACGCGCCGGACCGAGCGGCCGGGCCCGGGGTGGGGCGGCCGCTCGGCGCGGGTGCGAGGAGGTGTCAGACGGTCAGGGTCTGGCCCGGGAAGATGAGATCCGGGTCGCCGCCGATGGTGCGGGCGTTCTTGTCGTACAGGTTGCCGGTGTCGGTGCCGAACTTGGCCGCGATCCCGCTCAGCGTGTCACCGCTCCTGACGGTGTAGCCGCCACCGGAGGTGTTCTTCTCCGAGGACGGCGCCGACTGCGCCGGCTTGGCCGACTGCTGCGGCTTCGACGTCTCCTGCTGCTTCGGCGCCGGCTTGCTCTTCGGCGCCTGCTGGGCCTGCGGCGCCTGGGTCTTGGGCGTCTGAGCCTTGGGCGTCTGGGCCTTGGGCGCCGGCTTGGCGGCCGGCTTCGAGGGTGCGGTGTCGGTGGTGTCGACGGCGGCCGGGGCGCCGCCCTTGCTCAGGCCCGCCTTGGCCGAGCAGACCGGCCACGCGCCGGGCCCCTGCGAGGCGAGGACCTTCTCGGCGACCGTGATCTGCTGCGCCTTGCTCGCCTGGTGGGCCTGGGGGGCGTAGGCGGTGCCGCCGTACGCCCTCCAGGTGCTGGGGGTGAACTGCAGTCCGCCGGAGAAGCCGTTTCCGTTGCTGATGCTCCAGTTGCCGCCGCTCTCGCACTGGGCGACGGAGTCCCAGCTGGAGGTGGGCGCGGCGGAGGCCGAGGTGGCCGTGACGAGGCCGGCCACCGGCAGGGCCGCGACAGCGGCGCCCGCGACGACCGCCATCCGCACGCGGTTGCGCTTGGTGGCGGTGGTGTCGGTGGCAGCGGCGGTCTCGTGACGGGGAGTCATATAAGTCCTCTCGGCAAGCCCCGGGCGGGCAGGCGGAACCAGACCCATGACGGGCCGATAGTCACGCTCACCTCGCTCGACGGGCGGCCGGACACGCCTGGGACGTGCCGTGCCGCCCCGGCCACCTCCACTCGCCGACGACCTGTTCGAGCTGGTCGCGTCGGCGGGCACGGCCCTCGCGCCGGGGGTCAGGTCGGCGGGCCGTGCGTCGGGGTGAACCCGGGTGGTGCTCGTTGCACCGCCAATGAAGCTACGGGCCACCTCGGGGTGCAGCAAGCAATTCTTGGTCTCCGCAGGTCAGTTGACTGTTACCGGCGGTATTGATCAAGGTGCCGTGCCCAGTTCGACCAGGTTTGACCGCATTCTCAAGATCAACTGATCAACTTTCACGCCCCCCTTCACCTCTGTCCACCTGTGAGCCCGAGCACACCATCCACCCACCGCGACCACGAGTTGACGCACCGTCACCAGTGAAGCCGGAGTTCCCCGTTCCGACGGGCCATCAGGTGGCATCCGCCACACCCGACACGCTCCGCGACCGGTCGGACGCGCTCAGTCCCGGGCGCCGAGCTCCGCGTCCCGCGCCAACAGCGCCGCCTGCACCCGGTTCTCACAGCCCAACTTGGCCAGGATCCGGCTGACGTACGTCTTCACCGTCGCCTCGCTCATGTGGATCCGCGCCCCCGCGTCCGCGTTGGACAGACCCTCGCCGAGCAGGGCCAGCACCTCCAGCTCGCGCGGCGTCAGCACCTCCAGCCGGCGCCGGGCCTCCGCGCTGCGGGCGGCCGCCGAACCGCTGCGCCCGGAGGCCAGCGAGTCGACGATGTGCCGGGTGGCGGCCGGGGACAGGAAGGCGTACCCGCCGGCCGCCGCGCGCACCGCCTGGATCAGCTCGTGCGGCGCCGTGTCCTTGAGCAGGAATCCGGCGCCGCCCTCGGTCACGGCGCGCAGGACGTTCTCGCGCTCCCCGAAGGTGGTGAGGATCAGCGCCCGCGCGCCGGGCGCGACCCTCGGCAGCTCCCCGAGCGCCGTCAGCCCGTCCATCACCGGCATCTGGATGTCCAGCAGCACCACGTCCACCCGGTGCGCCCGGGCCAGCTCCAGCGCCTCCCGCCCGTCGGCGGCCTCGGCGACCACCTCGATATCGGCGGCAGAGCCCAGGATCATCCTGATCCCGGCGCGGATGAGCGGCTCGTCGTCGGCGACGAGGACTCGGATCACGGCTGGTCATTCCCCTCGAACGGTGCTGCGGCAGGAACACCATCCTCACATCCGGCCGAACGCCGCGTCCCACCCGGTCAGGACGGTCGGAGCAGTCAGCCCGGTCAGGGCAGTCAGAGCGGTCAGCGCGGTCAGAGCGGTCACGGCGGTCAGGACTTCGTGAGGTAGTGCTCCTTCTCCACCAGCAGCCCGTCCTTGAAGCAGAACCGCATCACGTTGTCCTGGCCCCAGGCGTCGCTGAGGTCACCGGACAGGTACCAGCGGCAGTGCGCGCCCTCCGGGGGCTTGGGCCCGCTGCCCTGGTAGTCGTCGGTGAAGAAGGTGTTCCCCGGCGGCAGCCGGTGCAGCACGTCGGCCTCCGGCGTGCCGACCTCCAGCCCGTCGTACACCGACTTCGGCACCGTCGCGTCGCCGGTGCCCTGGACGAAGGCCACCACGCCCCAGATCAGCAGCCCCAGCACGGTCAGGCCGACCGCCCCCACCCCGACCGCGCAGCCGATCGCCGGACTGCGCCGCCCGTCCTCCGCCCCGACGACCGGCGGCAGGCCGTCCAGCACCCAGTCGTCGACCCCGGCGATCGCCGCGGCCCCGTCGCCCGCGCCCTCCGCCCCCTCGTACGGCAGCACGCCGGCCAGCCGGAACCCCTGATCCGGCGTCGGCCCGGCGTGCACCATGCCGCCGACCAGCCGGGCCCGCTCGCGCAGGCCGGTCAGCCCCTGGCCGCCGCTGACCGCCGGGCCCGCGCCGGCGCGCACGCCCACCGGCTCCGGCGTGCACGGATTGACCACCTCCACCACCAGCGCGTCCGGCTCGTACCGGAGCGCGACGGTGATCGGCGCGCCGGGGGCGTGCTTGTGCGCGTTGGTGAGCGCCTCCTGCACCATCCGGTA
The DNA here is from genome assembly GCF_042732075.1 of Kitasatospora sp. NPDC059812. Taxonomy (NCBI): domain Bacteria; kingdom Bacillati; phylum Actinomycetota; class Actinomycetes; order Kitasatosporales; family Streptomycetaceae; genus Kitasatospora; species Kitasatospora sp. NPDC059812. Next base: position 17,855 of record NZ_JBHWIO010000048.1, on the reverse strand, counting down.
CGCCGCGTGGTCCACCGCGGCGGCCAGCGGGCGCGGCTCGCCCTCCCGGGAGAAGGAGACCAGCGCCCCGGCCGCCCGAGAGGAGTCGACCAGCCCCTCGATCCCGTCCACCCCGCCCCGGGCCGGTGCCGCGGCCGTCGCCGGCCGCACCACCGTCGACTCGTCGTGCAGGACGCCGACCACCTCGCGCAGCTCGCGCATCGCCGCGACCGCCGCCTGCCGCAGCACCCCGACCGCCTCGCGCTGCCGGTCGTTGAGCGTACGGTCCACCTCCAGCGCGCCGGAGTGCACGGAGATCAGCGCGAGCTGGTGGCCCAGGCTGTCGTGCATGTCCTGGGCGATCCGGTGCCGCTCGCGCAGCCGGGCCTGGTGCACCACCATGACCCGCTCGCGCACCAGCTGGTCGTTGCGCTCACGCAGCGCGTCCAGCAGGGCGCGGCGCTGCGCCCGGTAGCGGCCCCACAGCGCGGGCAGCACGGCGACCAGCAGGAAGCCGCCGAGCGAGAGCCCGACGATCAGCTTGGGCGAGGCCGAGCCGGCGTCCTTCAGCACCCCGGTCACCATGAACAGCACCCAGCTCAGCACGAAGGTGCCGACCAGCGCGGTGACCCGGCGCAGCCTCGCCCCGGCCGACCAGCCCGCGCAGACCAGCAGCGGCATCGGGCCGACGGCCCAGCCGGCCGCGGCCGAGGTGAGCACCAGCACGGTCGCCGGGAAGGCCGGCCGCAGCACCCACAGCAGCGCGACCCCCAGCCCCACCAGGACCGGGTGGCCGACACCGGAGGCCACCTCCAGCAGGACCGCGACCCCGCCCATCAGCAGGGCCAGCGCGCCCTGGCCCACCACCCGCCGGGGCGGCCAGGGCCCGGGAAACGCCGTCCGTACCGCCTTCTTCCAGGCCCGCGCCATCGCATCCACCCGTCGAGGCTATCGGGCCGCGCCACCCGTCCGCCGCCACCGTTCGTCGCCCCCGCCCCCGACGAAAGTCGCCGCTCACGGCGTTCGGGGCACCTCCCTCGGCACCTCCGTGGACGCACCCGTGGGCACGTCCTCGTCGAAGGCCGTGAGCAGCAGCGCCACGTCGTCCACCCGGTGCGAGGAGCCGACCTCGCGCAGGATCCGTTCCGCCAGCAGCTCCAGGCCGTCCGGCCCCTGCTCCTCGCCGCGCCCGAGCGCGGCCCGCAGCAGGTCCACCCCCTGGTCGATCGCCACCGCCGGATCCTCCACCAGCCCGTCCGTGTACAGCGCGACCACCGTGCCGGGCGCCAGGCGCAGCTCGCTGACCGGGTACTCGGCCAGGTCCTCCACGCCCAGCAGCGGCCCGCCCGGCACGTACAGCGCCTCGGCCCACCCGTCCGGGAAGCGCAGCACCGGCGGCAGGTGCCCGGCCCGGGCGATCCGGGCGCGGCCGTCGGCGGGGGTGAGGCGGACGAGGCAGCAGCTGGCGAGCAGTCCGGGGTCGAGGTCGAGGAGGAGCCGGTTGGTGCGGGCGAGCACCTGGTCGGGCGGGTCGCCACCGGTGGCGAAGGCGCGGACGGCGCTGCGCAGCTGGCCCATGGTGGCGGCCGCGCCGACGCTGTGGCCCTCGACGTCGCCGATCACCAGGGTGACGTCCCCGCCGGTGACGATCGCGTCGTACCAGTCGCCGCCGATCTCCATGCCCTGGGTGCCGGGCAGGTAGCGGGCGGCGATCCGGATGCCGGGCACGTCCGGGAGGCGGTGCGGCAGCAGCGCCTGCTGGAGGCCGCGGGCCAGGGTGAACTCGGCGTCGTACAGCCGGGCCCGTTCCAGGGCCTGGGCGATGAAGCCGCCGAGGGCGGTGAGCAGGCCGCGGTCCTCGGCGGTGAACGGGCGCGGCCGGTCGAAGCCGAGGATGCAGCTGCCGACGGGGTGGCCGGAGGCGATCAGCGGCAGGAAGGCCCAGGCGCCCATCTCGTCGAGCGCGATGCCGGGGTAGGCGGCGGCGAGTTCGCGGACCGATTCGAAGAAGATCGGGGTGCCGGTGCTGAGCGTCTCCGCGCCGGGGATGCGGGCGGCGACGGGGGTGCCCTCGAAGCCGTCCAGGAAGCCGTCCGGGTAGCCGGTCTGCGAGATCAGGTGCAGGTTCTTGTCGCGCACCCCGTAGATGGCGAGCTCCTGGCCGCCGAAGGCCGGCAGGATCTCCTCGGCCACGGCCCGGCAGACCTCGCGCACGCTGACGGCCTCGGTGAGCGCGCTGGCGAGCTGGAGCAGGTGGTAGGTGCCGCCGATGCCGGCGGGGGCGTCGGTCCGGGTGGCGCCGCGGGCCGCGGGCGGCGGGGGCGCGGCCCGCGGTTCGGCGGCGCCCGGCGGGGCTTCGGCGGCCACCACCCGGCCGGTGACGCCGTGCGTGTCGGGGTAGAGCGAGAAGGCGAGCCAGCCGTCCGGCGGGCGGGCGGCCAGGAAGGCGGTGGGCTGCTGGGAGAGCAGGGCGGCCCGGTAGCGGTTCTCGAAGAAGGGGTCGGCGAGCCAGGGCAGCACGTCCCACAGGTGGTGGCCGACCAGGTCCTCGCGGCGCGCCTGGAGCAGTGACTCGGTGGCGCGGTTGGCGTAGCCGACCCGGCCGTCCGGGTCGAGTGAGAAGACGCCCTCGCGCAGTCGCTCGACGGCGGCCGCGGCCGCGGTGAGGGTGCGGGCGTCCAGCACGGCGCCGACCAGATGGGTGCGGCCGTCCGCCGAGATCGCCGAGGGCACCCGCGCCCAGAGCTCCACCGGGTACGGGTGGCCGTCCGGCCCGAGCACCCGGACCCTGGCCGCCAGCACCTCGCCCAGGGCCAGGGCGGTCCGGGCGGCGGCCCGGAACTCGGGCAGGTCACCGGGGGCGATCCGGCTGCCGAGGGCGGCCGCCGTGCCGTCGAACTCGTCGGGTGCGAGGCCGAAGATCGCGAGGAACTGCTCGTCGGCGGCCAGCGCCCCGGTGGCGACGTTCCAGTCGAACATCCCGACCCGGCAGGTCGGCGCGGACGGCGGCGGCAGCTCGACCACGGCCGCGTCGCCGCCCGGCTCCACGGGGTGCCCGGCCGCCGCCAGGCCCGCCAGCCCGGCGGCCAGCCGCCCGGCCACCTCCGCCAGCCGCGGCTGGGCGTCCTCCGGGACGCCGTCGTCGGAGGCCGGCCAGAACACGCTGAGCACCCCGAACCGCTCCTTGCCGCCCGCCACCGGCACGCAGGCGGAGGCGTAGTCGTACGGCATGCCGACGGCGAGCTGCGGGAAGCGCCGCATGGTGTCCTCGGTGTCGGCGAGGGTGATGGTCCGCCCGGTGCGGAAGCTGACGGCGACGGGCAGCGGGCCGGCGGCGGCGATCCGCCGGAACGGGCTCATGATCGACAGCGGTACGCCCGCGATCGTGCAGAGCACCAGCGAGCGGCCGTCCCGCGAGCGCAGGTACACCATCGCCCCGTACGCCCCGGTGCCGCCGAGCGCCCGGCGGACGGCGCCCGCCAGCAGGTCGTCCCGCTCGACCGCCGCCGGGGCGGCGTCAAGCTCCTGCGGCCGGTGCGGGCCGGGCGGCGCCGCCCGGTCACGGCCGCCCGCGTGCGGATGGCGCATGCTCTTTTGCTACGCCGGGCCCCGGGGCGTGTCAAGGCGAGCCCCCCGCGGCCCCGGATGCCCGTCGGCCCCGGTTGCGCCAGCATGGACGGCATGCCGACCACCTCCGGCCGCACCACCGTGGTCAACCTCAAGGGCCACCGCGACGACCCCTCCTGCGCCGACGTCGTCTACGTCGGCCGCGCCATGCACCGCGGCGGCTGGCACCTGTCCGAGTCCCCGCTGCACTGCCCCTACCGCCCCGGCCCCGACCTCACCCGCGAGCAGATGGTCGCCGACTACCGCGCCTACCTCCTCGCCCGCCCCGACCTGCTCGCCCTCGTCCCGCCCCTGCGCGGCCACCGCCTCGGCTGCTGGTGCGCCCCGCTCCCCTGCCACGCCGACGTCCTCGCCGACCTCGCCGACCACCCCCCGCAGCACTGACGGGCGGGCGCCTCACAGCCCGGAGAGGTCGGCCTCCACCGCGTACGGCACCACGGCCTTGACCCGGCCGGTGAACAACTCGCCCGCCCGGTACGAACGGCTCGCCGCGTCCAGCACGTAGGTATGGACGATCGGGACGCCGTCGGCGACCTGCTCGACCCGCCAGTAGAACGGGATGCCCGCCTTGGCGTACTGGTCCAGCTTGACCACCCGGTCGGTGGTCTCCGAACCCGGTGAGACGACCTCGACGAGCAGCAGCACGTCCGCGGGTCTGGTGGGCGACTCGTCGATCGTGTCCGCCCGGTAGACCACCACGTCCGGGCGGCGGTTGTTCAGCGGCACGTCCTGGAGCCTGACGTCGAAGTCCGTGTCGGCGTTCCACTCGGCGCCGCCGGCCGCGTCCAGGGCGTTCGCCAGGAACCGTGCGAGCCGGTTGTGCCGTTTGGAGGCGCTCGGGCTCACGACCACCATCCCGTCGACGATCTCGATGCCCGCGCACTGCTCCACGGTCCAGGAGTCGTACTGCTCGCTGCTGATCTGCCGGTGCATCCACTCGGGTGCGATCATCTCGGCCGTCACGCCGTACCTCCCCCGGGGCTGCTGGGCGGGCCTGTGCTGTGCCTCAGCCTAGTACGCCGCCGGTCGGGGTTTCGGGTGGTTCGGGGGCTGTTCGATATCCTCCGGGCGAGTGGTGGCGCGTGGGGCGCCGCGGGGGAGGTGGGAGCCGGTATGCAGTCGCCGTCGTCCGAGGGGCCCGTGCGCGAGACGTCGTGGCAGTGGGACGGGGAGGCGGACGGCGCCGCGGGGGAGCCCGCGGACGTGGTCGGCGGGGGCGGGGACGGGCCGCGGCTGAGCCGGCGCGGGCTGCTGGCGGGGGCCGGGGCGCTGGCGGCGGGCGCGGCGGTGTGGGCGTTCGGCCGTTCGGGTGCGGACCAGCCGGCTCCGCCGCCGCAGCCGAAGCCGACCGCGCTGTCCGGGCCGACCCCGCTGTGGACGTACCGGGGGCCGGAGGCGATGACCCCGGAGCGGCTGACCGGCCCGCCGACCCGGCCGGTGTTCCTGTCCCGGGCCGGGCTCCAGGTCCTGGACCCGGCCACCGGCGAGGCGGCGCGGCTGCTCACCATCGACCCGCCGCGCGGGAACTGGCCGAGCGACCTGGAGGTGCTGGGCAAGGTGGTGCTCGGGCCGGACCGGCTCTTCACCACCTCCCCTGGCCACCTGGACGCCCGCCACCTCGGCGACCCCGCCGCCGACTGGAGCCTGCCGCTGCCCGACGACCTGCAAGGCTCCGTCCAGCTGTCCGGCTTCGACGACGGCACCCTGTACGGCTACGTCTGGGACTGGTCGCGGGAGAGCTCGACGCCGGACGGCCGGCTCTTCGCCGTCCGGGTCGCGGACCACTCGATGCTGTGGCACCTCCCCACCGACCGCAACGAGCAGCCGTTCACCCCGGTCACCGCGCCCGGCGGCCGCCTCCCGTGCCTGCGCAACCTGGGCAACGGCAGCGAGCTGGTGGTCCGGGACACCGCCGACGGCCGGGAGCTGTGGACGGCCCCCGGCGCCGGGGACCTGGGCTGGTGCGTCGGCGGTCCGGTGCACGTCTACGTCCCCGACGGGGCCGGCGGCGTCCGCGCGCTGCGCCCCGGCGGCGAGCCGGCCTGGACGGTCTCCCCCGGCCGGGGCGAGTCGTGGCGGGCGATGCCCGCGGTCTCCGACGGCCCGCGGGTCTACCTGGCCCGCGACAACGGCCTGGTCACCGGGCACGACGCGGTCACCGGCGCACTGCAGTGGTCCTACCGGCTGCCGTTCCTGCTGGACCGCCGCAGCCATCCGCTGGTGGCCGGCGGCACGCTGTTCGTCCCCGGACCGGCGGCCGCCGGGGTGTGCGCGATCGACACCGCGAGCGGCACACCGCGCTGGACGTTCCTCGACTCGGGCCCCGGCAAGGACGTCTGGTCGCTCGCCGTCGACGCGAACCACCTCTACGCCGGCCACGACGACGTCCTGCACGCCCTCCCGCTCACCTGACCCTGACCGCCCGGCACCACAGCCACCACGGCACGACGGCACGACAGGATGGCCCGATGCAGGTACACCCGATCTCCCCCGACCGGCTGGCCGAAATGCTCGCCGACCGCATCGTCGCGCTGTCCGACCCCGGCGGCCGGTGGCTGCGGGTCGCGGTGGACGGCGCGCCCGCCGCCCGCCCCGACCTGCTCGCCGACGCCCTGGTGGAGCCGCTGCGGCTGCGCGGCCGCCCCGCGCTGCGGGTGTCGGCGGCGGGCTTCCTGCGCCCGGCCTCGATCCGGCTGGAGTACGGCCACCAGGACGCGGACGCCTTCCACGACCTCTGGCTGGACGACGGCGCCCTGCTGCGCGAGGTGCTGGACCCGCTGGAGCCCGGCGCCAGCGGCCGCGTCCTGCCCTCGCTGCGCGACCCGGCGACGGACCGCTCGACCCGCGCCCCGTACGCCGAACTGCCGCCCGGCGGCGTGCTGTTGCTGGACGGCGCGCTGCTGCTCGGCCGCTGGCTGCCGCTGGAGCTGGCCGTCCACCTCGCGCTCACCCCGACCGCCCTGGCCCGCCGCACGCCCGCCGACCAGCAGTGGACGCTGCCCGCCTTCGCCCGCTACGAGGCGGAGACCGGCCCGACCGAGGCCGCCGACGTCACCGTCCGGGTGGACGACCCTCGTCACCCGGCCCTGGTCGAGCGGAGCTGACGCCCGTACCGGCCGGGGCCGGGCCGCGCTGGCAGTAGGGGCACCAGTACGCCACCCGGTCCTGCGGGGGCGCGCCCTGGCGGGCGGTCCGGACGAGGGTGCCGCAGCGCGGGCAGGGGCGGCCGGCCCGGCCGTAGACCCAGTGCTGGTGGCCGCGCCGGGTGTCGCCGGTGGTGACGTGTCCGGGGCGCAGCCGGTTGGCGTCGAGGAGCTCCCGGGCCCGCTCCACCAGCCGGTCGGGGCGCGGGAGTTGGCCCACCTCGGTCCACGGGGTGACGCCGGCCAGGTAGCAGAGTTCGGCGGCGTAGACGTTGCCGATGCCGGCGAGGTTGCGCTGGTCGAGCAGCGCCTCGGCGAGCGGGCGGCCGGGGTGGGCGAGCAGCCGGCGGACGGCCTCCACCGGGTCCCAGTCGGGGCCGAGCAGGTCGGGGCCGAGGTGGCCGACGGCGCGTTGCTCGTCGGCGGTGCGCAGCAGGTCGACGACGGGCAGCCGGTAGCCGACGGCGGTGCCCCGCTCGGTGCCGAGGACGGCGCGGATCTGCCAGGCGGGGCCGCCGGACCAGCGCTCGCCGGGCCGGTAGACCTCCCAGCGGCCGTCCATCCGCAAATGGGTGTGCAGGGTGAGGCCGCCTTCGAGGCGGGTGAGCAGGTGCTTGCCGCGCGGGGCGACCTCCAGCACCCGGCGGCCGGCGAGTACGGCGGTGGCGTGCGCGGGCACCCGCAGGTCGGCGCTGGTCAGCACCTGCCCGGCGAGGGCCTCGTGCAGCCGGGCCGCCGCGCGGTAGACGGAGTCACCTTCTGGCATGTCTCCATCCTCCACCGCGCGGCGGCCCGGCGGGGCGGCGCGCTACTCGCCCTCGGCCACCTGGCCCTCTCGGACGACGACAACCGGGCAGGGCGCGTGCTCGGTGAGGTGGCGGCTGACCGAGCCGAGCAGCACGCCGGAGAAGCCGCCGAGGCCGCGGCTGCCGACGACGAGCAGCGCGGCGCCCCTGGCGGCCTCCAGCAGGGCCTGGGCGGCGTTGCCGGGCATCACGCTCTCACTGATCCGCACGCCCGGGTCGTCGCCGACGACCCTGACAACGGTGTCGGAGAGGGTCTTGCCGGCCAGTTCCTCGGGGTTGAAGACCTCGGCGGACGGCACGCTCGGCGCGGCCCAGCCGTAGAACGCCGGGTACTCCCAGGCGGCGATCGCGGTGATGGTCCCGCCGACGGCTCGCGCGTAGTCGACCGCCCAGCGCAGCGCCTGCTCCGAGGCGGGCGAGCCGTCCACGCCGACGACGATCCGGGGGTTGGCACTCATGGCGTTACTCCTTGGCGCTCAGTTCCTGCTCGGTCCCGACACCCCGAACATAGATCAAATCGGGCGTGTGGTCGGCATTTGCCACGCCGTGATCGGCGTTTTGCATTCAGATCGATGGCGCATGGCCTGGCCGATCTGCGGTTCTGCGGTTCTGCGGTTCTGCGGTTCTGCGGTTCTGCGGTTCTGCGAGGATGCCCGGGTATCGGACCAGCCCCGACGACTCAACTCCGGTAAGCGGCCCAGGAGTCGGCCATCCGCTGGACCTGGCCGGGGGTGAACTGGCTCATGCAGGAGTCGTAGCTGTAGTCCATGAAGTTGTGGATCGGGTCCAGGCCGGGCCCGGTGCAGGTGCGGCGGCCCTCGGGGCAGCCGTAGGCGGGGGTGCGCTCGGGCGGGGTGTCGTCCACGTAGTCGCCCGGGGGCAGGCAGCCGCCCTGGAAGGTGTGGAAGAGGCCGAGCCAGTGGCCGATCTCGTGGGTGGCGCTGCTGCCCTCGTTGTAGTGGGCGGCGGCGCCGCCCGGCAGGGAGGCGTCGAGGACGACCACGCCGTCGTCGGCGGGGTTCGAGCGGTAGGCGCCCGGGAAGGTCGACCAACCGAGCAGGGACTGGCCGAGCTTGGCGGTGTAGAGGTTGAGGGTGCCCGCGTCGCCCTTGCGCAGCGCGTTCTTCATCCCCGTCTCGGTCCCGGAGCCGGGGGTCATGCCGTCGTACCAGGAGGCGTTGTCGGTGTAGTCGGTGCCGGCCAGCTCGAAGTGGAACGGGCTGGGGGTGTTGCCGTCGCCCTGGCCGCCGTAGGTCGCGTTGAGGTGGTCGATCTGGGCGGCGACGACGCCCCCGTCGAGCCGGCCGGCGTCACCGGCGTGGATCACGTGGACGAAGACCGGCACCGTCGTCGGGGCGCCGACCCGGGCGTGCGCGGAGGAGAGCTGGGCGAGCCGGTCGTCGAGGTCCGCCTGCATCGCCCGGGCCTCGGCGGCGGTGACGGCGTTCGGGTCCTGCCCGGCCTGACTGCCGGCCGGCTTGCGGGCGGCGGCATCGACGGCGACGGCATCGACGGCGTCGGCGTCGGACCCCGCACAGGCCGCGGTCACGGCGGCCGCAGCGGTCACGGCGGCGGAGTGCGGGGCCGGGGCGGCGAGCTGGCTGAGACCGGCGGCCGCGACCAGCACGGCGGCCCAGGGGAACAGACGGGGGGTACGCGAGCGCACCCGGGCAGTACGGCGCATCTGCGCTCCTGACAAGGGAGTTGGCGGATTGTCGGCCGCGCCCCGGGCCCGCCCGGCTCGGCGCGGACCCGCCGAGACTACGACGCGGCGAAGACGATCTCCCGCAGGGCGCGCGCGGCGGCCCGGTCGAGTACCACGGCCGACGCACAGCCCTCCGGCGCCCGTCCGGCCCCGGTGAGCCGGCGCCGCAGCCTGTCGACGGCGGCCCGGTGCCGGAGGAAGGCGTAGCGGGAGACGCTCTGCCCCCGGCTCTGCTGGCCCTCCCGTGCCTCGGCCGGTTCGGCGTCCAGCAGCAGCAGGTGCACCCGGCGGCCCTGCCGGGCGGCGGTGCGGGTCAGCCAGAGCCGCACCCAGGACAGCGATCCGCAGTCGTGGACGGCGAGCGGCCCGCCGGCCAGCACCGCGCGCCGCAGCCGCCGGTAGTGCGCGATCCGCGCCAGCGGGCGGTAGAGGGCGTACGGGAGGCGGCCGGGCAGCCTGGCCGCGTACTCCTCGCGGACCAGCTGGGAGTCGACCAGCGGGGCGCGCACGCAGCGGCGCATCAGGGTGCTCTTGCCGCTGCCGGGCAGCCCGGAGACGACCAGCAGGTCGCCGGCGGGGTAGTGCAGCGCCACCGGAGCGGGGCCGGTCCGCAGGTCGTGCAGGCCGGGCTGCACCCGTAAGGCCTGCGGGGCGCCGGCGGGGCCCTGTCCAGGAGGCGACGGCCCCCGGGGTGCCGCCGCCTCCGCCGTTCTCGTCCTGGTCACCGGTCCTCCCCGCGCCGTTCCCTCCCTTGGAGCATTACGCATTCCCAAGAGCGAGTAAAGAGCGGTGATCGCCGGGCCCGGCCGGCCGGTGCCGGATCAGGGCGTGCCGTGCGGGCGGGTCAGCCGAGCTGGGGGGCGACCCGGGAGGCGATGAGCTCCAGGTGGTCGAGGTCGTCCAGGTCCAGGATCTGCAGGTAGACCCGCTCGCTGCCGACGGCCGCGTACCGGCCGATCCTCTCGGCGACCTCGTCCGGGGTGCCGGCCAGGCCGTTGGCCTTCAGCTCGTCCACGTCCCGGCCGATCACGGCCGCCCGGCGGGCCACCTCGGCGTCGTCGCGGCCGACGCAGGCGACCAGGGCGTTGGAGTACACCAGGTCGCCGACCGAGCGCCCGGCCTGCTCGACGGCGGCCTTGACCCGGCCGAACTGGGCGGCGCTGTCCTCCACCGAGGCGAACGGCAGGTTGAACTCGTCGGCGAAGCGGGCGGCCAGCGCCGGGGTCCGCTTCGGGCCGAGGCCGCCGACCAGCACCGGGATCCGGTCCTGGGCCGGCTTGGGCAGGGCCGGCGAGCCGGTCAGCGTGTAGTACTCGCCGGCGAAGTCGAAGGTGTCGCCGAGCTTGGTGTTCCACAGGCCGGTGATGATCGCCAGCTGCTCCTCCAGCCGCCCGAACTTCTCCTTCGGGAAGGGGATGCCGTAGGCGGCGTGCTCGGCCTCGTACCAGCCGGCGCCGAGGCCGAACTCGACCCGGCCGCCGCTCATCGCGTCCACCTGGGCGACCTGGATCGCGGTGACGCCGGGCAGGCGGAAGGTCGCGGCCGTCATCAGGGTGCCGAGGCGGATGGTGCGGGTGTCGCGGGCGAGGCCGGCCAGGGTGATCCAGGCGTCGGTCGGCCCGGGCAGGCCGTCGACGTCGCCCATCTTCAGGTAGTGGTCGGAGCGGAAGAAGGCACTGAAGACGCCCAGGTCCTCGGCGGCCCGGGCGACCGTCAGGAGGGTGTCGTAGCTCGCGCCCTGCTGCGGTTCGGTGAAGATGCGGAGATCCATGCGGACCATTCTGGTACAGACCACCCGTGGATCGGTGCAGAGAACCGGCCAAGCCGCCGAAGCTCCCGAAGGTGGCCAAGGTCTCAGCACGGAACCGTCACGAGCCGCCGGTCCGGCCGACCCGCTCGCCTACGGTGGACGGATGTTCGCCACCCCCGACGAGTCCTTCCGGCGCTCCCCCGACGATCCGGCCGGCTGCCCGCTGCCCGGCATCGTCGCCGCGTTCACGCCCCGGCTGTCCGAGTTCGCCTTCGAGCCCGGCTTCGTCGCGATGGTCGACCAGCACGTCGCGATGCTGCGCGAGCTGCTGTACGCGCAGGGGCCGGAGCTGGCGCCCCGGCCCCTGGACCGTGAGGAACTGTCGGACTACGCGCTCGGCTTCCTGGACGCGCTCACCGAGATCGGCTGGCGGGAACCGGTGGGGTACGACTACGCGGTGCACCGGCTGACCGCGATCTGCTGGCTGGTGCGCGAGCAGGGCCTGCTGCGGGCCTGAACCCGCTGCGGGTCGCTACGACCCAGGACACGCCCGCCCTAGCTCGGCTGGTCACCCGGGCGGCCCGGGTCGATGCCGGGCGGCGGCGGGGTGGTGCCCGGGGCGGCCTGGGTGGTCGGCCGGGCCGGCTGGTTGGCCAGCACGTCCGCCCGGCCCGCCTGGTAGGCGCTGCCGCGCAGTTTGGCGCTCTCCTGCTCGGCGTGGTCCAGCCAGCGCTCCCAGCGCTGGCGCATCGGCAGGATCAGGCCGCCGCCGACACCCACCACCAGCACACCGGCGATCGTGGCGAGCACCGCGATCAGCACCGGTCCGGTGATCGCGGTGGCGATCCCGGCCTGGCCGAGCGCCGCGATCACGCCCAGCGCGACGATGAACGCCCAGACGATCGTGGCGACCGTCCGGCCGTACGAGGCGCCGGCGAGCGCGTTGCGCACGATGTCGCGGACGCCGTTGGCGATGGCCATCGCGACCACCACGATCGCGACCGCCACGATGCCCCGGGGCAGCCAGGCGACGATGCTGTGGATCATCACGCTGATCGGGTTCGGGCCGAAGACGCCGAACGCCAGCTGCAGCACCATCAGCAGGATCGCGTAGTAGACGATCTTGCAGATGATGCCGGTCATGTCGTAGTTCGACCCGCTCAGGTGGCGGGCCATCCCGGCCCGCTCGGCGACCCGCTCCGAGCCGACCTTGCGCAGCACGCGGTCCAGGACCTTGGCGATCGCCTTCGCCACGATCCAGCCGATGACCAGGATCGCCAGGAAGGCGATGAACTGCGGGACGAATTTCGCGATCTTGGACCAGGCGTCGGTGAAACCCGATCCGAAGTCCACGGAGAGTGCGAGCTGCTGAGCCACGGAGTCCTCCACTCGGTGACACGGCGCCACGAGCGGCGCGTGCGGCCCCCCACCCTTCGTGGATAGCAGCACCCCGCCCGGCCCGCGCGCGCCTGGTCCCCGGGCTGCTCCCCCCGGGTGAAACGGGCCCGTAGACGCCCCGCGTAAAGTGATGTTCAAGGGCACGGGACGGGGGCGGGACGGGACAGGACGGTGCGGGTGTGAGCAGCGACAGGGTGGACGGCGGCACGACGACCGGCAGCACGGCCGGCAGCACCGCCGGGCACCCGGCACTGCGCTGGCGGGTGCGGCCCGAGGCGCCGCGCGCCGCCGTCCTGGTGCTGCACGGCGGCGAGGAGCACAACCTCGCCCGGCCCGGCCCGGTCAACCTGCCGCTGCTGCGGATGCGCGGCTTCCTGCGCTCCCTCGCCAAGGACACCGCCGGCGCCGACGTGGCCGTCGGCACCGTCCGCTACCGCCACCGGGGCTGGAACGGGCAGCGCGCCGACGCCGCGCTGGACGCCCTCGCCGCCCTCGACGAGCTGGCCCGGGAGCTGGGCGAGGTGCCGACCGTCCTGATCGGGCACTCGATGGGCGGGCGCGCGGCCCTGCGGGCCGGCGGCCACCCGGCCGTCACCGGCCTGGTCGCCCTCGCCCCCTGGTGCCCGGCCGAGGACCCGTGCGAGCAACTGGCCGGACGGGACGTGCTCCTGCTGCACGGCGACCGCGACAAGGTCACCCCGCCCGCCGAGACCCGGGCCTTCGCCGCCCGCAGCCGGGCCGCCGGCGCCCGCGTCTGCGGCTACACCGTCACCGGCAGCGGCCACGCCATGCTCCAGCGCATCCCCGACTGGCACCGGGCCACCACCCGCCTGGCCACCGCCCTGCTCGGCCTGCGCCCGCTCCCCGCCGAGACCGTCTCCGCCCTCGCCCTTCCGCCCGCCTCCCCCGAGGCCCTCACCCTCACCCTGCCCCGCCAGCCGCGCGGCTGACCCCGCACGGGCCGGCGGCCGCGCGGTGGCGCAGCGGCGCGGGCGTCAGCGGGCCAGGCGGCCGAGGAGCGCGGAGGCCGCGGTGATGCCGAGCACGGTGGCCACGGTCAGGACGGCGAAGTCGAGCGGGAGGTGGGCGCGGGTACCGATCAGCAGGCCGCGCAGGGCGTCGACCTGGTAGCTGAGCGGGTTGGCCCGGCTGACCACCTGGAGCCAGCCCGGCATCAGGTCCACCGGGTAGAGGGCGTTGGAGCCGAAGAAGAGCGGCATGGTGATCGCCTGGCCGATGCCCATCAGGCGGTCGCGGGTGAGCACGATGCCGGCGATGGTCATCGAGAGGCAGGAGAAGAACGCCGAGCCGAGCAGCACGGCGACCACGACCCCGAGCAGCCGCAGCGGGTTCCAGGTCATCGCGACTCCGAGCAGGGCGGCGATCACCACCACGACGACGGCCTGGATCACCGCCTTCACCCCGGCGGCGAAGGCCTTGCCGGTCACCAGCGCGGCGCGCGGGGTGGGGGTGACCAGCAGTTTGGTGAGCACCCCGGAGTCCCGCTCCCAGATGATCATGATGCCGTAGAAGATCGCGATGAACATGGCGGACTGGGCGATGATCCCGGGGGCCAGGAAGTCCAGGTAGGGGATGCCGCCGGTGGGGATGGCCTTCAGCCGGGTGAAGGTCTCCCCGAAGATCAGCAGCCACAGCGCGGGCTGCACGGCCCGGGTGTAGAGCTCGGTGCGGTCGTGGCGCAGCTTCTGCAGCTCGACGGTGCACATCGCCAGCGTCCGGGCGGGCACCAGCCGCCAGCCGGTGCGGGCGCGCGGGGGGACCAGCAGCAGGCCGAGGTCGGGGCGGGCGGCGGTCGCGGCGGCAGTGGCGGCGGGGCCCGGGGGCTCAGCCGACGCGGGAGGCGGTGCGGCGGGTACGGCGGACATCGCTGAACTCTCCTTCCGGGGCCTCGCCGGGGGCCAGCTCGCGGCCCGCGAAGTGGCGGAACACGTCGTCCAGACTGGGGTCGGCGAGCTGCGGATCCTGCGCGCGGACCACGGTCTTCAGCTCCTCGGTGGTGCCGAGCGCGCGGATCCGGCCGCGGTCCATCAGGGCGATCCGGTCGCAGTAGCGGTCGGCCTCGTCCATGTAGTGGGTGGTGACCAGCACCGTCATCCCGGTGGCCTGGCGGACCGCCTCGACGCACTCCCAGACGCCGGTGCGGGCGATCGGGTCCAGGCCGATGGTGGGCTCGTCCATCACCAGCAGGCGCGGGGCGCTGACCAGGGCCTGGGCGAGCTCCAGCCGGCGGACCATGCCGCCGGAGTAGGTGCCGGCCATCCGGTCGGCCGCCTCGGCGAGGCCGACGGCGGCCAGCGCCTGGGCGACCCGCTCGCGGCGCTCGCCGTGCGGCACGTCGAAGACGCGGGCGAACAGCGCGACGTTCTCCCGACCGGTCAGCCCGCCGTCCGCGGAGAGCTGCTGCGGCACGTAGCCGAGCAGCCGACGGACCTCCATCCGCTGCCGGGCGGGGTCGTGGCCGAAGACCCGCACCATGCCGGCGCGGACCGGGAGCAGGGTGGTGATCGCCCGGATCGTGGTGGTCTTGCCCGCGCCGTTGGGGCCGAGCAGGCCGAACACCTCGCCGGTGCGCACGGTCAGGTCGACACCGTCGACGGCCTTGGTGCTGCTGCCCTTCCCGCGCCCGTGGTGGAAGGTGTACTCCAGGCCGCGGCAGACCACCGCCTCGTCACCGCCGTTCTCCGGGAACGTCATCGCTCCTCCTCCCCCGGCTCGCCCGGTCGGGTGCGCAGGCCCGTCGCCACCTCGCGCAGCGCGGGCACCGCGGCGGCCAGGGCCGCCCGGGAGTCGGCGGGCAGCCCGGCCACCACCTCCCCCACCAGCGCGGCGCGCCGGGCCCGCCAGACCGCGAGGCGTTCGACAGCCTCGTCGGTGGCGTACAGCAGGGCCGCCCGGCGGTCGGCCGGGTCCACCTCGCGGCGCAGCAGCCGCAACGCGACCAGCTGGTTGACCAGGGTGGAGACCGAGTTTCCGGCGAGGCACAGCTCCTCGGCCGCGTCGGACACCCGTAGCCCGGGGGTGTCCATCACCAGGCGGAGCAGTTCGATCTGGGCCCCGCGCAGCCTCGGCTCGGTGAGTCCCTGCCGCAGCCGGCGGCGGACCAGGCGCTGGATGCCGACCAGCAGGGCGGAGAGTTCGTCGGCCACGTCGGGATCGGGGGTCGTCGGAAGGTCGACGGCCGGTGCGGGGGTGAGCGTTTCCGGTGTCGCACTCATACCTCCGATTTTAGCTCTCAGTGAGAGGTATTCGTCCAGAGGGCGGACGGGGTGGACCGGAGGACTGCCGGGCGGGGCCCGGCTGTGCCAGGATCCCGGGTGACCGTGTACGGACACCCACCCACCCTCACCGCTGGGAACCCTCATGAGAAGACTCGCGCTCCGCGTGCTGTCCGTGGCAACGGCGCTGTCCGCGTTGCTCGTTGTGCCGCTGGCCACTGCCGCTACCGCTGCCCCGGTCATCGCCACCGAAAGCGCCACCACCGCCGCCCCGGTGCCGCTCAGCGGCGCGCAGTTGGCGGCCTCCTGGGCGGGGCCGCTCAGCACCCGGGGGCGGTACGTCGTCGACGCGTCGGGCGACCGGTTCAAGCTGAAGTCCGGCAACTGGTCCGGCGCGCAGGGCACATGGCAGGGCAGCGGCTCGACCACCGATCCGGCGAACAACCAGGCCGGCCAGGTCTCGTACAACCTGCCGCTCGGTCTCGACCGGGCGCCGCTGTCCGAGATCATGGCGGGCTTCCACAGCCTCGGACTGAACAGCGTCCGACTGCCGTTCGCGGACGCGATGATCCGGGACACCGCCGCCGTCCCGGACGCCGCCGTCGCCGCCAACCCCGGGCTGCGCGGCAGCACCCCGCTGCAGGTGTACGACGCGGTGGTGGCCGCGCTCACCGCCGACGGGTTCGCGGTGATCCTCAACAACCACACCACCGGGTACCGGTTCTGCTGCGGCCTGGACGGCAACGAGCGGTGGAACAGCGGCCAGTCCACCGAGACGTGGGAGCAGGACTGGCTGTTCATGGTGGACCGGTACCGGGCCAACAAGCGCGTGGTCGGCGCCGACCTGCGCAACGAGGTCCGCCGCGACACCTGGGACGACCCCAACTGGGGCCTGGGCGACGGCCACGACGCGTACGCCGCCTTCGAGGAGGCGGGCAACCGGATCCTCCAGGCCGACCCCGACCTGCTGATCATCATGGAGGGCATCAACTGGCAGGGCGTCCCGCTGGCGGGCCTGCCGCACGGCCGTCCGATGCTCAAGCCGGTGGCCACGCTCTCCCACACCCTGATCGACTCGGGCAAACTGGTCTACTCGGCGCACTTCTACGGGTACACCGGCTCGGCCAACACCGGCGCGGGCAGCGGTCCGGGCGCCACCGGCGATCCCCGCTACCAGGACTTGACGCCCAGTCAACTCGCCGCCGTGGTCGACGAGGAGGCGCTCTTCGTCACCCGCGCCGGGCAGCACTTCACCGCCCCGGTCTGGATCAGCGAGTTCGGCGCGGGCGGGCGGGGCCCGACCGACGCCAAGGAGCAGGCCTGGTTCGACCGCTTCACCGCGATCCTGGCCGAACACGACACCGACTTCGCCGTCTGGCCGCTGGTCGGGTGGCACAACGACGGCGTGCCGCAGGACAGTTGGGCGCTCCTCCACTACGACCGGGCCGGCCGGCGGCTGAGCGTCGAGGACCCGGGCGACTGGCGCGCCGCGTACTGGAACCGGCTGGTCGCCGCCCCCGGGTACACCGGCCCGGTGCCGGCCGCCGCCCGCTGGAACCTGCTCGACCTCGACCACACCGACCAGAACACCTCCCGGCGGATGCTGGCCCTGCCCGACTGGAGCAGCGGCAACCGCAAGGGGAACTGCCCGGACGGCCAGCGCCTGATCGGCCTCGGCCGCGGTGACGGCCGCGGTCTGTGCACCGACGCCGGGCAGCCCGCCACCGGGGCGGACGCCTGGACGACCGTCACGGACGAGCGCTACGTCACCGGCGGCGACTGGGCGCCCGGCTACAACAAACTCCAGTGCCCGGACGGCCGGTTCGCGGTCGGCTACAGCGTCCGCGCCGACGCGATGGCCGCCCTGCTCTGCGCCCCGGCCGCGGCCGCGCCGCCCGCCGCGGCCGACCGGGTGCTCTGGTTCGACCACGGCGACAACCGGCCCCCGGCCGCCACCGGCGCCGACTCGGCGGCCAGCGACTGGGCGCCCGGGGCCTACAAGGGGCAGTGCGCCTCGAACGAGTACGTCGCGGGGGTCGCCTTCACCTGGCGCTGGCTGCACGCCGGCGTCCCGGACGCGCTGCTCTGCCGCCCACTGGCCTGACACCGCCGCTGTCGGGGGGGCCGCCGCCCGGGGGGGCCCCCCCCCGGCCCGGGCGCGGGCGCCCCGGGGGGGGGCCCCCCCCCCGCCCCGCACCTCGGCCCCGCGCG
>NZ_JBHWIO010000047.1:0-65650 GCF_042732075.1 Kitasatospora sp. NPDC059812 | reverse complement strand
AGACACCACTCCACATCACACCACCCACCCCGCCCGCGCCCGCGCGCGGGCGCGCCCGCCCCCCCCCCGGGCTGGGCCCCGGGGGCCCCCACACCCACACCGCGGGGTTGGGGGGCCCCCCGCCCGTCTTCGTACCGGGCGCCCGAGCGGCGCCCACCGGCGCGCGGTTTCACGGTGCGACTACCGGCTCCGCCAGTATATTGGCCCGGAGCCAACGAACGTTCGGAGCAGACACGATGGCACCTCGCGGGGATTCGGTCAATGAGGAGATGCGGCAACGCTCCCGTCGGCGCATCATGCGAGCCACCGTCGAACTGGTCGACCGGCACGGATACGCGGGCACCACGCTGACCGACATCGCCGAGCGGGCCGGGCTCGCGCGCGGCCTGCTCTCGTACTACTTCGACGGGAAACGGCTGCTGATGCAGTCCGCGACGCACCGGATGATGCACCAGTCGCTCTCCGGCGCGCTCGCCGAGCTGACCCCGGACGCCACACCGGCGGCCCGGCTGGCCCGCGCGATCGACGCGGTCCTCACCCTCGCCCTGGAGCATCCGCGGGTGATGCGCTCGCACCTCGCGCTGATCCTGGACCCGGACTCCGGCGCCTTCGTCCAGGACCCGGAGCAGCAGCAGCTCGGCGCCATCCTCCAGGGCCTGCTGCTCGACTGGGGCGCGCCGGACCCGGCCGCCGAGCACGCGGTGCTGCGCAGCGCGCTGATGGGCGGCTGCATCGGGGTGCTGCTGCCGGGCGCCGAACTCCCGCTGGCGCTGATCCGGGCCGACCTGTTCCGCCGCTACGACCTGCCCTGGGAGTTGGGCACCCCGCCGCAGGCACTGCCGCCGGAACGCGAACGGCCGCCGGCCCGCGGCTGACGGCGGGTGGACGGCGGCTCGGTGCCCGGGCGGCCGATCGCGGGCCGCCGGACCCGTACGCTCTGCTGAGAGCTCCCCTCAGCACTCCCCTCAGAGCTCCTTTCAGCGCTCCTTGAGGATCGAGGCCAGCAGGTCCACGGTCCGCTCGGGCGTGAGGCTGTCCACGCAGAGCCGCTCCATGACCTGGATGTACGCGTCGACGTCGTCCCGCTTGTCGAGGTACAGCGCGCTGGTGAGCTGCTCCAGGTAGACGACGTCCGCGAGGTCCTGTTCAGGGAAGCGCAGGATCGTGAACGCCCCGGACTCCCCCGCGTGCGCGCCGAATCGGAACGGCATCACCTGGATCACGACGTTGGCCTGCTCGGCGACGTCGATCAGGTACTGCACCTGGCCGCGCATCACCTTGGGCCCGCCGACGGGGCGGCGCAGCGCGGCCTCGTCGATCACGGCCCACAGCCGCGGGCTGGCGCCCTCGGTCAGCAGCTTCTGGCGACGCAGGCGGAGGCTGACCCGCCGTTCGATCTCCTCCTCGCTGACGACCGGCCGACTCTGTCCGAAAACCGCCCGTGCGTACTCCTCGGACTGCAGCAGTCCGGGGATGAACTGCACCTCGTAGGTGCGGATCAGCTGGGCGGCCTCCTCCAGGCCGACGTAGGTCTGGAACCAGCCCGGCAGCACGTCGTTGAAGCTGTGCCACCAGCCGGACTTGTTGGCCTCGCGGACCAGCCCGAGCAGTGCCTCCCGCTCCAGGCCGTCGTCCACGCCGTAGAGGCTGAGCAGGTCGGCGACGTCGCGCTCCTTGAAGCTGACGCGGCCGAGTTCCATGCGGCTGATCTTGGACTCCGAGGCCCTGATCGCGTAGCCGGCGTCCTCGCGCGTGATGCCGCGCGTCTCACGCAGGCGACGCAGCTGAGACCCGAGGAGGATCCGGCGGACCATCGAGCCGCCGCCCGGCTGAACTGTGGTCATGCGGTCGAAACCTCCACCTAGGGCAAACAGCGCACAGTCTGCCATCAGTTGAGCGCTCACGGTGCCGATACTGACGGATGTTCCTATCAGTTCCACACTCCACACACCAGGATGCACGTGCATCCGGCGCTTGCATATGCCAATAGTGCGACTGCACGTGAATCGACTCTTGCATCTGCAGTGAGCGCACACCACCATGGTGCACGTGCACCTGCACATCCCTGGCAATCCCGCGGGCTCCGCGTCGACCCCACGCGCGACTCCGTGCACCGACCCGGCAGCGTTCCCCCGCGCCACCGGGGGATCGTGTGCGCGCGCGCTGGTCGAGGGGGCGGCCGAGCGGCCGAGCGAGTCGGAGGTGACCGGCATGACCCCGGCGGGTCCAGCCGTGTCCGCCCCCTTATGGGAGGAGCTCTTCATGAGCACCGGTACGGCTTTGGCGGTTGACCCCCATGTGGTCACCTGTACGCTCGCTCCTCGCTTCGAAGCCGTCAGAACCGCGCGCGACTTCGCCAGAACCTCTCTTCAGCGCTGGGGCCTGATGGAGCTGTTCGACGACGTCGCGCTGGTGGCCTCGGAGCTGGTGACCAACGCACTGCGGCATGCGATCGGCGCACGACCCGACCCTGCGGGTGGCGCCCAGGGCGAGTACGACTTTCCCATACAGCCGACCCCCGAGGGCCGGCTGCCGATCCGAATAAGCCTGGTCCACCGCTCTCCCCAGGTGGTCTGCGCGGTGAGCGACCCGAGCTGCATCGGCCCGGTCGCCCGGGAGGCGGACTTCGTCGCCGAGTCCGGCCGCGGACTGCACCTGGTGGAGTCCTTCAGCCGCTCCTGGGGTTGGCACCCGCTGGGCAGCGGCAAGGTGGTCTGGGCCCTGTTCGAGGCGGAGCCGGCCACCGGTTCCGAACTCGGTGGACGGCACCGGCGCTCGGCCTAGCGCCAGGCGGCGCGCGGCCGGCCGAGGGAGGCCCCGGGAGGACCGCACCCCGGGCTCC
This sequence comes from Kitasatospora sp. NPDC059812, assembly GCF_042732075.1. Lineage (NCBI taxonomy): Bacteria > Bacillati > Actinomycetota > Actinomycetes > Kitasatosporales > Streptomycetaceae > Kitasatospora > Kitasatospora sp. NPDC059812. The sequence goes on along the minus strand of NZ_JBHWIO010000047.1, from coordinate 62,808 downwards.
GCGGGGCGGCTCGACGGGCCTGGCGCAGGTGCGCCACGGGCTCCGGCTCAGTCCTCAGGACGATTCCCACGACGATTGCCGGGCCGGCCCCCCGGACGAGCCGGCCGGACTGACGGCCGGACACCCCGGCGGCCCGACCCCCGTCCGGGCCCCCAACCGTGCGCGGGACCACCCGCCGCGCCTGCGTGCGGTCGGCCGCGAGAGCGCCCGTCGGGAGAACGCCCGTCGCGTGGCCCCGGACCGGCCCCGGACAAGACAAAGGCCGTCGCGGTGTCAGCACCCACGACGGCCCCCCGATGGCAGGACGGCGGCCGGTCAGACCGCCAGGTGGTCGAACTCCCCGTCCTTGGCCCCCAGCAGCAGGGCGGCGATCTCGGCCCGGGTGTAGATGAGCGCCGGCCCTTCCGGGAAGCGCGAGTTGCGCATCGCCACATCGCCCCCCGGCAGGGCCGCGAACTCGACGCAGTTCCCCTGGGAGTTGCTGTGCAGGCTCTTCTGCCAGAGAACCCCCTTGAGGTCGGCGGCCGCCATCCCGTTGTAGGTGTCGTACGAGCCGTGCGTGTCCTGCGAGTCGTGCATAGAAATCTCCCGAAGAGCTCCGGAGTGGTCGTCCAGCGCGGCGCTCCCGGCACCCGCCGAACGAACGGACCGGCCCCGTACCGGCCCGGCACAACGCCTCACTTGACGCGATGATAGCTGCTGTGCACGTGCATCAGCACGGGACATTGCAGGTGCACGAGGCCTTTCACCGGCAGTTCGGAACTCTTCACGGGCCCTTCTCCTGACGGTACGTAAACGGACATAGCCGAGTGAATCGCCAGATTCTCGATAACCGGCCGTGAGCGGTTCCCCGCTGAATGTTGATCTTCAGACGCCCGGAGTCGCGCTGCCGTGACGCTCCGTCAGGCGACCTCCTGGCTGTGAGACATCTCACGCGCCACACAGGCAACTCGACGCCCCGTCGGACACGTCAGGGCTACGAGCGGTGATCGCTCGAAGGCTGGGTGAGATATGTCCGGATTGCGGGCAAACCGCCCGGACGGACACGGCGGGAACGCGGCGCACCCGCCATGACCACGTGAAACTCGAACGGCAGCCGAATGCAGGCCTGACGGGCCGATGTCCTACGATCTCCGGCATGAGCACCGCAGCCATCCCGGGCGCGCCACTGCCCGTCCGCACTCCAGGCTCCCGTGCGCGGGGGCGCCACCGCCGCCCCGAGCGCCCCGAGATCCCGGCCGGCTCCCCGGCCCTGGTGCTCGCCGTGCCCGCGACCGCCGGGCCCGAGTCCCGCTCGGTCGTCGAGGAGCTGCTGTCGATCGTCCGCAGCGAGCAGAGCGGCATCCAGACCGCCGTCGGCTACCTCCCGGGCGAAGCCGCCCAGGGGGTCGACAGTGACGACCGCACCGTCGCCGAACTGCTGGCCATGGCCGCCGAGGCGGGCCTGCCCGCGCCGGTCCTGGTGCCGCTGGTACCCGGCCCGCACGGATTCCTGACCGAACTTCACGCCCTCGCCGCGGAGTACGGAGCCCCCGTCACCGACGTGCTCGGCCCGCACCCGCTGCTCGCCGAGGCCGTGCACGTGCGCCTGTCCGAGGCCGGTCTGGCACGCGCCGACCGGGCCCGGCTGTTCGCCATCGCGACCGCCGCGGACGGCGTCGTGCTGACCACCGTCGGCGGCGAGGAGGCCGCTGCCGCGGCCGGCATCACCGGTGTCCTGCTGGCGGCACGACTGGCCGTCCCGGTCGTGCCCGCCGCGCTCGACGTGCCGGGCTCGGTCGCCGCGGCCGTCAACCACCTCAAGGAGACCGGCTCCCAGCGCCCGGCGCTGGCCCCGCTGGTGATCGGGCCGGAGGCCGACTCCGAACTGCTCGCCACGGCCGCCGAGGAGACCGGCTGCCCGTCCGCGGCGCCGCTGGGCGCCTACCCGACGGTCGGCCAGCTGATCGCCGCCACCTACCTGGCCGCGCTGCCGGCACCCTCCCCCGAGGCCCTGGCGCAGGCCGAGGCCGAGGCGGCGGAGACCGCCGAGGGCGCGCACGCCGACCACTCCGGCCGGGGCGGTCACGCCGCCCACGCCGCTCGCACCGCCACCGAGGAGTCGGCCGGCCAGTAGCGGTCACCGCACGCGTGAAGGGCCCGGAACGTAGCCGTTCCGGGCCCTTCCTGCTTGTCCCGTAAGGGAGTTAAAGGGCGAATAGGTGCGATGTCCGTTCTATCCGCATTTGTTCGCCGTCGCTCGATCCATCCCCCGACGGCCACAGTGTGGACGCACCTCCTTCTCGGCGGGCGGCCCCCGGGGGACCCGACCCGCCGTCACCCGCCTCCTGAAGCACAGACAGTTGTGCACGCCCTTCGCGGCATTGCCGGAAATCGGCCATTTTCGATCATGGCGAGCGAGGGGAACGACCGTTCTCGCCAAACCGTGATGCGCGTCACAGGTGTTTGCAGTTTGAACTTAAGTCTGCTTAACGTGCTCCCCGTTCGTGGCCACACGAACCCAGTTCATCCGCGACGCCGAGTCCTGCCGTCGGATGTCCTGGCAGCGCGAAAACGCACCACGGCAGGAGCGGGGGACCCACAGGTAAGTCGCCCCGGACCGTTCCCCGGAACGATCCAGGGCTAGGGGTGAAGCCGCGCCCACAGCGCGGCCGGGCAACTCCAGCCCGAATCCGACAGCTCACCTCGCAGGCGTGGGAGAGGACTGCGTCTTCATGCTGCCCACCAACGGCACCCGTCTGTCCAGTCGTACCCGACGCGTGATCGCCGCCATCGGCGTCGCGGGCGTCGGCCTCACCATCCCCTGCCTCACCTCCGGCACCGCCTCCGCCGCCTCCGTCGCCACCTGGGACAAGGTCGCCCAGTGCGAGAGCACCGGCAACTGGAGCATCAACACCGGCAACGGCTTCTACGGCGGCCTGCAGTTCACCTCCAGCACCTGGGCCGCCTTCGGCGGCACCGCGTACGCCCCCCAGGCCAACCAGGCCACCAAGGACCAGCAGATCGCCGTCGCCGAGAAGGTCCTCGCCTCGCAGGGCCCCGGCGCCTGGCCGGTGTGCTCGGTCCAGGCCGGCCTGACCAAGGGCGGCGCCGCGGCTGCCGTCGACACCTCGGCCGGCTCGACCACCGGCTCGGCTGCCAGCTCGACCGCCACCAAGCCCGCCGCGAAGCCGGCCACCCCGGCCGCCAAGCCCGCGCAGAGCCAGGCCCCGGCCACCCCGGCCGCCAAGCCCGCGCAGAGCCAGGCCCCGGCCACCCCGGCCGCGAAGCCCGCCAAGCCGGCCGCACCGGCCCAGGACCAGGCACAGGCCCCCGCCGACTCCGCCAACGGCACCTCGGCGCAGAAGGGCCAGAACCAGGCCCAGAACAGCGCCCAGCCCCAGGGCGACGACTACACCGTCGCCTCCGGCGACTGGCTGTCCTCGATCGCCGACAAGCACAACCTCCAGGGCGGCTGGCAGCGGCTGTACGAGCTCAACCGCGGCACCCTGACCGAGGGTCCGGACACCATCTACCCGGGCCAGCGCCTCTCGTTCAAGGACGGCGGCCAGGCCCAGCAGTCGGCTCAGACCGACCAGTCCGGCTCGGACTTCACCTGGTTCGACCGCTCGCAGAAGTCCGGCCAGACCTCCAACGGCGCCGCCGTGAACGCCAAGCCGACCGCCCAGCCGCAGGCCCCGGCCCCGGCCCCGGCCGCCAAGCCGGCTTCCAAGCCGGCCGCCCAGGCGCAGACCCCCGCTCAGGCCCCGGCCGCCACCGGCAGCATGGCCGCCGCGGTCTCCTTCGCCCAGTCGAAGGTCGGCCAGGCGTACGTCTACGGCGGTACCGGCAACGGCGGTTGGGACTGCTCCGGCCTGACCCAGGCCGCGCTGCGCGCCGCGGGTGTCTCCGTCCCACGCGTCGCCGCCGACCAGGCCGCCGCCAGCACCCGCGTCTCGCTGGACAGCCTGCAGGCGGGCGACCTGCTGTTCTGGTCCAACAACGGCCAGAACTCCGGCGTCTACCACGTCGCGATCTACATCGGCGGCGGCCAGTACGTCGAGGCCGCCAACCCGAGCTCGGGCGTGCGCCTGCAGACCGTCGCCAACTGGGCGCCGGACTTCGCCGGCCGGGTCTGAGCACGACCCGCGGGTGACAGCTGACAACTGACGGCTGACAGATAACAGATTTCAGATAACAGATTTCATCATCTGTTATCTGTCAGTCGCCGCCCGCCCCGGCGGTCGCCCGGCGCCGCAGGAAGGCCGCCGGCAGGCCGCCGGGCAGGACCGCCCGAGGCCATGGTCAAAGCCCGCCCCCAGCGGGCATGCTGCTGCTCCGGCACCCGAGGAGGAGTCACCATGGCCCAGGTCACCGTCACACTCGACGCCAACCTCGCGATCGACGCGATGATGCTCTCCGGCACCAAGAACCCGCAGGACGCCGTCGAACTCGTCCTGCGCGACTACCTGGCCCGCGGCCGCCGCACCGAGACCCGCACCGGCGACGCCACCGACGGCCAACGGCTCACCGAGAGCCGCCCCACGGACCACGAGGGCTGACCCGGCACCCGGGCGGCACGCAACGGGCCCCGGAGAGCAACAGCTCTCCGGGGCCCGTCCGTTGACCGTCCTCAGCGCGCGCAGGCCCCCGTGGAGCCGCGCATGACCAGCTCCGGCTGGAACATGAACTCCCCGCGCTGGACCGCGTTCCCGCCGACCTCCTCCAGCAGCGCGTCCACCGCCGCGGTCGCCATCGCCTCGACCGGCTGGCGGATCGTGGTCAGCGGCGGCTCGGTGAAGGCGATCAGCGGCGAGTCGTCGAAGCCGACCACCGAGACGTCGTGCGGCACCGACAGTCCACGCTGCCGCACCGCCCGGATCGCCCCGAGCGCCATCATGTCGCTGCCGCAGACGATCGCCGTGCAGCCCTTGTCCAGCAGTGCGCCGGCCGCCGCGTGCCCGCCCTCCACGCTGAACAGCGTGTGGTGGACGAGTTCCTCGGCCTCCTCCTGGCTCCGTCCCAGCACCTCGCGCATCGCCGCCGTGAAGCCCTCGATCTTGCGCAGCACCGGCACGTACCGCCGCTGCCCGACGGCCAGCCCGATCCGCTCGTGCCCGAGTTCGGCCAGGTGCTGGACGGCCATCCACATCGCGGCCCGGTCGTCCGGCGAGATGAACGGCGCGTCGATCCGCTCGCTGTAGCCGTTGATCAGCACGAACGGCACCCCGCGCCCGGTCAGCCGGGCGTAGCGGTCGTGGTCGGCGGTGGAGTCGGCGTGCAGCCCGGAGACGAAGACGATGCCCGCCACACCCCGGTCGACCAGCATCTCGACCAGTTCGTCCTCGGTGGACCCGCCCGGCGTCTGGGTGCACAGCACCGGGGTGTACCCGTGCCGGCTGAGCACCTGCTCGATCACCTGAGCCAGTGCGGGGAAGATCGGGTTGCTCAGCTCCGGCGTGATCAGCCCGATCAGGCCGGCGCTGCGCTGGCGCAGACGGGTCGGCCGCTCGTAGCCGAGCACGTCGAGCGCCGCCAGCACGGTCTGCCGGGTGGCGGCGGAGACGTTCGCCTTGCCGTTGAGTACGCGGGAGACGGTGGCTTCGCTGACCCCCGCCTGCGCCGCGATGTCTGAGAGTCGCGCCGTAGTCACGGTCCCAGAGCCTATTGCAACCACGTCAGACCGCCCACCAGCCGGTGCTGTCCGGCGCGAGCACCGTCTCGCCGCCGTCGACCACCAGCTCCACCGAGGAGAGCAGCAGCTTTCCGGGCGCCGCTATCCGGACCGGCTCGTCCGTGGCGTTGACGGTGCAGACGAAGGAGCCGCGGCGGAACGCCAGGGTCCCCTCGGGGCCCTCCAGCCACTCCACGGCCGTCCCGGCGCCGAGGTCGTCCTGGGAACGGCGGACGGCGAGCGCGCTGCGGTACAGCTCCAGGGTGGACGCCGGGTCGCCGGTCTGCGCCTCGACGCTCAGCGCGGCCCACTCGGCCGGCTGCGGCAGCCAGGACGGCCCGCCGGCGACCGGGCCGAAGCCGTACGGGGCCTCGGTGCCGGACCACGGGATCGGGACGCGGCAGCCGTCGCGGTAGCCGTCCTGCCCGGCCTTGCGGAAGAACGACGGGTCCTGGCGGACCTCGTCCGGCAGGTCGGTGACGTCCGGGAGGCCGAGTTCCTCGCCCTGGTAGATGTACGCGGAGCCGGGCAGCGCGAGCATCAGCAGGGTGGCGGCGCGGGCGCGGCGCAGGCCGAGCTCGCGGTCGCCGGGGGTGCGGATCTGGGTGCCGAGGCCGGGCGGGTTGGCGAAGCGGGTGGCATGCCGGGTGACGTCGTGGTTGGACAGCACCCAGGTGGTGGGGGCGTCGACCGGGCGCATCGAGTCGAGCGAGACGTCGATCACCTCGCGCAGCGCGGCCGCGTCCCAACCGGTGCCCAGGTACTGGAAGTTGAAGGCCTGGTGCAGCTCGTCGGGGCGCACGTAGTTGGCGGTGCGCTGGACGGTCGGGGTCCAGGCCTCGGCGACGCCGATCCGCTGGCCCGGGTACTCGTCGAGGATCTTGCGCCAGCTGCGGTAGATCTCGTGCACGCCGTCCTGGTCGAAGAACGGCATGACGTCGTTGCCGAGCAGCTTGAGCTGGTCCGCGCCGCCGAGGTCGGGCAGGCCGGGGGCCTTCACCAGGCCGTGGGCGACGTCGATGCGGAAGCCGTCGACACCCATGTCGAGCCAGAACCGCAGGATCGAGCGGAACTCGTCGGCGACTGCCCGGTTCTCCCAGTTGAAGTCGGGCTGCTCGGGGGCGAACAGGTGCAGGTACCAGTCGCCGGGGGTGCCGTCCGGGTTCTCGCTGCGGGTCCAGGCCGGGCCGCCGAAGATGGACTCCCAGTCGTTGGGCGGCAGTTCGCCGTTCTCGCCCTTGCCGGGACGGAAGTGGTACCGCTCGCGCAGCGGGGACTCGGGGCCCTCGCGCAGGGCGCGCTGGAACCACTCGTGCTGGTCCGAGGAGTGGTTGGGGACGAGGTCGACGATGATCCGCAGCCCCAGCTGGTGGGCGTCCCGGATGAGCGCGTCGGCGTCCAGCAGGCTGCCGAACATCGGGTCCACTGCGCGGTAGTCGGCGACGTCGTAGCCCGCGTCCGCCTGCGGCGAGGCGTAGAACGGCGAGAGCCAGACCGCGTCCACGCCGAGGTCGCGCAGGTACGGCAGGCGGCTGCGGATGCCGGGCAGGTCGCCCATGCCGTCGCCGTTGGAGTCGGCGAAGCTGCGCGGGTACACCTGGTAGATGACCGCGTCCCGCCACCAGCCTCTGGAGGCGCCGCCAGTCACAGGAGCCGGGGTGACCGCCTCGTGGGCGGCGGCGTCGGCGGCAGGCCGGGAGGTGTCGGCCAGGTTCTGGGTCATGGACGGTATCCCTTGGGGACTAGAGGAGCGAGGAGCGTTACGACTTGGAGGCACCGGCGGTCAGACCGGTGACCAGGTGGCGCTGCACCAGGTAGAAGAAGGCTGCCGACGGGATCGCGATCAGCACGGCGGTCGCGGCCATCAGGTTCCACTGGGCGTCGTGCTCGCTGACGAAGGTCTGCAGGCCCACGGCCAGCGTGTACTTGTCGGAGCTGAGCATGAAGGTGGAGGCGAACGGCACCTCGGCCCAGTAGGTGAGGAAGGAGTAGAAGGCGGCCACCGCCAGGCCCGGGCGGGCGAGCGGCAGCACCAGCCGCCAGAAGGTGCCGAACGGGCTGAGCCCGTCGACCCGGCCGGCCTCGTCGATCTCCACCGGGATGGTGTCGAAGTAGCCCTTCAGCAGCCAGGCGCAGTACGGCACGGTGGTGGTCGAGTAGACCAGGATCAGGCCCAGGTAGCTGTCCAGCAGGCCGAGGTCGGAGAGCATCGTGTACATCGGCACGATCAGCACCGCGATCGGGAACATCTGGGTGACCAGCAGCGACCACATCAGCGGCCGGTGGCCGGGGAAGCGCATCCGGGAGACGGCGTAGCCGGTGGTGGCGGCGACCAGGACGCCGAACACGGTGGTGACGCCGGAGACCAGGAGGGCGTTGCCGAACCAGGTGAAGAAGTCCGTGTCGAACAGCACGTGGTGGTAGTTCGACAGCGTGAGCTTGTCGAGGATCGCGCCGGGGTGGAGGTAGTCGGTCTTGTCCGGGCCGAGCGAGACGAAGAGGATCCACGCCACCGGGAACAGCGCGATCAGGCCGGCCACGATCAGGGTGCCGTGGGACAGCGCCCTGACCAGCGGGCTGCTCTCGCCGCGCCGGCGGGCCTTGGCCGGCCGGGCGGCCGGGGCCACGGCCGCCGCGGGGGTGGGGAGTTCGGTGGTGGTGCTCATCGGGGGTACCTGCCTTCGTGGGTCAACTGGGTCCGGGGCCTCAGCCGTTGGCCTGCTCGTTGCGGGCGAGCCAGCGCCGGTAGAAGGCGGTGAAGACGATCAGGATGGACAGCAGGATCACGCCGTAGGCGGCGGACTGCGCGTAGTCCCGGGGGATCTGGCCGAAGCCGAGGCGGTAGGCCCAGGTGACCAGCAGCTGGGCGTCGGGCGCACCGGTGCCGAAGAGCAGGAAGATGACGTTGAACTGGTTGAACGTCCAGATCACGCCGAGCAGGACGACGGTGGAGGAGACGGCCCGCAGCCCGGGCAGGGTGACGTACCGGAAGCGCTGCCACGGCGTGGCGCCGTCCATCTCGGCGGCCTCGTACAGCTCGGCCGGGATCGACTGCAGGCCGCCGAGCAGCGAGATCATCATGAACGGCACGCCGGCCCAGGTGTTGACCAGGATCGCGGCGGACTTCTGCGCCCACGGGTCGGTGAGCCAACCGGGTTCGGGCAGGTGGAGGAAGCCGAGCATGCTGTTGACGACACCGCCGTCGGACAGCATCAGTCGCCAGGAGAAGACGGTGACGAAGGTCGGCACGGCCCAGGGCAGGATGAGCAGCATCCGGTAGACGGCGCGGCCGCGCAGCTTCTTGTTGAGCAGCAGGGCGAGGCCCAGGCCGAGGGTGTAGTGCAGGAAGACGCAGATGGCCGTCCAGGCGATGGTCCAGACGAAGTGGGACCAGAAGCGGTCGTACGAGCCGGGGCCCCACAGGATGTCGGCGTAGTTGTGGAAGCCGACGAAGTTGTAGCTGGCCGGGATCTCGTTGACGCCGATCTTGCGGGCGACGTTGAGGCTGTTGGCGTCGGTCAGGGTGAGCCAGAGGCCCTGGACCAGCGGGTAGAGCACCAGGGCACCGAGGACCAGCACCACGGGGGCGATCATCGCGTAGGCGTACCAGTGCTTGGCGTAGGAGCGCTTGACGCGTTCCAGCAGGCCCGGACGCTGCTCGCGCTCCGGGCTGCCCTTGCCGGTGGCGCCCTGCACGGCGACTGACATCGATTGACACCTTCTCGGGGGGAAGTCTCGGGGAGAGCGGGTCCGGCCGCCGGGCCCGCCGGGTGGCCGCCGCCGCTCCAGCCGGACAGGGCCTGGAGCGGCGGCGGCCCGGACGGCCGACGGCGACTACTTGGCGAAGCCCGGCAGCAGCTTGGCGTAGTCGGTGGCGACGGTGTTCAGCGCGTCCTGGGTGCCGGTGCCCTGGACGGCCTTGCCCAGGTTGGTGCCGAGCGAGGAGAACAGCGAGCTGTACTCGGGCAGTTCGGGGCGCGGCTTGGCGCTGCCGAGGACGGCCTGGAAGCCGGCGATGCCGGGGTCGGCCTTGACGTCGGCGGTGAAGGCGTCGGAGCGGGTCGGCAGGGTGGAGTTCTTCTGCGCGATGAAGGCCTGGCTCTCCGCCGAGGTCATGAAGGCGGCGAACTTCTCGGCGGCGGCCTTGTGGGCCTGGTCGGCACCGGCGTAGACGGAGATGTTGTGCCCGCCGGTGGGCGCACCGGACTTGCCGCTGGAGCCCGCCGGGACGGGCGCGATGCCGAGGTTGTTCTTGTCGGCGAACGCGGCGCCCTTGTAGATGTTGGTGATCTCCCACGGGCCCTGAACGATGGCCGCGACCTTGCCGTTGTTGAAGGCGTCCATCATGTGCGCGTAGGCGTCGGTGGTGACGTCGGCCTTGGCCATGCCGGGCGCGGTGAACATCGTCTTGTAGGTCTCGATGGCCTTGACGGCCTCCGGCGAGGTGACGGTGATCTTCTTGCCGGCGGCGTCGACGGTGTCGGTGCCCTCGCCGAACAGGAACGGCATCGCGTAGTAGCCGTCCGCGGCCTTCAGCCAGAAGCCGTCGACACCGGCCTTGTCCTTGAGCGCGGCGGCGTCGGTCTTCAGCTCGTCCCAGGTCTTGGGGGCGGCGGTGATGCCGGCCTTGGCGAACAGCTCCTTGTTGTAGAGCAGGCCCAGGGTGTCGGTGACCAGCGGCACGCCGTACAGCTTGCCGTCGAACTTGGCCTGCTGGATCAGGCTGGGCTGGAAGGCGGAGGTGTCGGCGACGGCCGGGGTGCCGTCGAGCGGCTCCAGGTAGCCGGCCTTGGCGAAGGCGGCGGTCCAGCCGACCTCGGAGCGGAACACGTCCGGAGCGCCCTTGGCCCCCATGGCGGTCTGGAGCTTGTTCTGCGCCTGGTCGAACGGGACGTTGACGAAGTCGACCTTGACGTTCGGGTTGGCGGCCTCGAACTTCTTGACCAGCTCCTGGTAGTTCGGCGCCTCGTTGGTGGCGTTCGAGGTGTCCCAGTAGGTGAGGGTGACCGGCCCGTCGGCCTTGCCGTTTGAGCTGGAGCCGCTGCTGCCACAGGCAGCCATCGAGACCGCGAGGGCCACAACGAGGGCAGAGGCCGCGATGCCACGCCGCATGAGAACTCCTTGGGAGGGTGGGGGTGCCCGAGATCTTCGGAGACAGGCGCATAATGGCTGCCTCGTGCCGACTGCACCGTTGCTGCCGTCGGGCTCGGAAGGAAGTTAACAGCGGTGCAATAGCGACGGAAAGTCCTTGCAGCAAGTTTCTGCAAGAAACAGCGATCGTTACGCCCACGTGTCCTGGACGTAGCCGCACGGTAGTTGACAGTGCGACCAAATGTCCGGGTTCGCCCGCTTCGAGCCGGTACCGGATGGCCGAGAGCACCACCATCCCTGGCCGAAAACCGCTTGCAGCAGACTGAACGCATGCGTATCAGAGCCGCCATGAGGGACGAACTGCCGCTGCTGTGCGAACTGGAGCGGGCCGCCGGGGCCCCCTTCGCCGCGATCGGCATGCCGGAGATCGCCGACGACGAACCACCGGCCCCGCACGAGCTGGCCCACTACCTGGACACGGGCATCGCCCTGGTCGCCGTCCCCGACGCGACCGACCTGCCCCACGGAACCGACCTGCCCCAGCAACCCGGTCCCGGTCCCGGTCCGATCGCCGGCTACCTGCTCGCCGAGCCGGTGGACGGCGCCCTGCACATCGAACAGGTGTCGGTCCACCCCGACCACGCCCGCCGGGGCATCGGCCGGGCACTGATCGAACACCTCGCGGCCGGCACCGACGCCCCCGCACTCACCCTCACCACCTTCGCCGACGTCCCCTGGAACGCCCCCTACTACGCCCGCTGCGGCTTCCGCCCGCTCGCCGACCACGAGCTCACCCCGGGCCTGCGGGAGATCCGCCGCAAGGAGGCCGAGCACGGTCTCGACCGCTGGCCCCGGCTCTGCATGCGCCGGGACCTCGCGCGGGACCTCCAGCAGGACCTCACGCAGAACCTCACCCCGGACGTGCCCGGAGCGCTCAGCTGACGCCCAGCCGCAGCACGGTGGTCGAGCGGAACTCCTCCCCCGGCCGCAGCACGGTGCTCGGGAACGCCGGGTGGTTGGGGGAGTCCGGGAAGTGCTGGGTCTCCAGCGCGATCCCGGCGAACGGCCCGTACGGGACACCGCTCGCGCCGGTGACCGCCCCCTGGAACTTGTTGGCCGTGTAGACCTGGACACCCGGCTCGGTGGTCAGCACCTCCAGGGTGCGCCCGCTGACCGGGTCCTCCAGCAGCGCCGCCCGGGCCGGGCCGCCGTCGGCCGGCCGGGCCCGGAGCACCCAGTTGTGGTCGTAGCCGCCGGGCCCGGCCAGCTGCGGGTGGTCGTCGTGCACCGACTTGCCGATCGGCGTGGCCACCGTGAAGTCGAACGGCGTGCCGGCCACCGGCTCGGTCCGCCCGTACGGGATCTGCCGCTCGTCGGCCGGGGTGTAGGCGTCGGCGTCGAGGGTGAGCAGGTGGCCGAGGACGTCGCCGTTCCCTTCACCCGCAAGGTTGAAGTAGGCGTGGTTGGTCAGGTTGACCACGGTCGGCTTGCTGGTGACGGCGCGGTAGGCGATCACCAGCTCGCCGGCCGGGTCCAGGGTGTAGGAGACGGTGATGTCCAGCGCGCCGGGGAAGCCCTGGTCGCCGTCCGGGCTGTGCAACCGCAGCCGCACCCCGCCCTCGATCCGCTCGGCCTCCCAGATCCGCTGCGCGAAGCCGTCCGGCCCGCCGTGGATGGTGATGCCGCCGCCGGTCGGGGCGAGCGGGTGCTCCTCGCCGTCGATGGTGACCCTGGAACCGTCGATCCGGTTGGCGTACCGGCCGACCACGGTGCCGTAGTGCCGGGCCGGGCCGAGGATCTGCGTCAGCTGGTCGGTGGAGAGCAGCAGTTGGGCGGGGCGCCCGGCGCGGTCCGGGCCGGTGAGGGTGTGCAGGGTGGCGCCGAGGGTGAGCACGCTCGCCTCGTACGGGCCGGCGGAGAGCGTCCAACGCTCGATCGCGGCGCCCGCGCCCGAGGGGTCGAGGGGTTCGTGCCGCACGCTGGTGGCCTCGCTCGCCATGGCCTGCTCCTCACTGGCGGTCGCGGGGTGCCGTGACCGCCCCGGTTCCGGGTCCGTCCAGGGGGTCGCCGCGGCGCCCCCACGTCTGCGTCAGCCTAGGGCGTGTCTGACAATTCGCGCCCGGCGGGAATCGTCAGACACGCCCTGACGACGGCGACCGCCCCGGGAGCGCTCCCGTGCCTCCGCGCGCCGCCCGGGCACCCGCCGCCCACGCCCCCCTGCCACCGCGGGCTACGCCTCCTCGGGCTCCGCCCCCGGCCGGGCGGCCCCGCGCGGCTGCGTCGGCAGCCCGAGGGCGGAGGCCAGGCCGTCCGGCCCGCTGCCCGCCTTGCGGTAGACCGCGGCCAGTCGGCGGTTGACCAGGCTGAGGTGCACCCCGAGCTCGTCGGCGATGCGCTGCGGCGGCACGCCCTGCACCGCGAGGTTGGCGACCTCCCACTCGGGCTGGCTGAGCGTCTCCCGGAAGTCGCGCAGCCCCAGCCGGTTGGGCCGCAGGCCGTAGTTGGCCAGTTCCCGCCGCGCCTGGTCGACCAGCCCCTCGGCCGAGCAGTGCTGGGCCAGTTCGATGCCCTGGTACAGGTACTCCTGCGCGTCCTCCAGCCGCCCGACCCGGCGCAGCGCGGCGCCGAGGTCGACCAGCGCGACGGCGTGCTCGTACCCGGCCGGCGACTGGCCGAGGTACATCACGGCCTGCTCCAGCAGCTCGACCGCCTGCTGGCCGTCCTCGATCTGGGCGTTCAGCCGCAGCGCGGTGCCGATCGCCGAGGCGGTGCCGAAGGTGCGGGCGTCCTGGACGGCCTTCTGGGCGTACTCGCGGGCGCGGTCGGGCTCGTCGGCCGCGATCGCGATGGCGAGGTGGCCGGCCCAGGGCGCCCAGACGGTGTTGTGCCAGCCGCGGGCCTCCAGTTGGGCGCCGGCCTCGGTGAGTGCGGCGGCCGCCCCGGCGTAGCGCTTCTTGGCGATCAGCAGCTTGCCGTACAGCGAGGGCGCGTCGGGCAGCACCATCGCGGTCGTGTGGTACGGCGGGTGGAAGCCGAACTCGACGGCGAGTTCCCAGGCCTCCTCGGTCCGGCCGCGGGCGAGCAGGGTGTCCACCAGGACGCCGACGGCGTCCCAGGCGAGCGGCAGCTTGGGGCCGATCCGCTCGGACAGTCGCAGTGCGCGGCGCAGGAAGTCCTCGGCCTCGGCGAGCAGGCCGCGGCGGAAGCGGGCGAGGCCCATCAGGAAGTACGCGAAGCCCCGGTGGGCACCGCTCCACCCGGCGACCTCGAACTGGATGATGGCGTCCGCGAACAGCCGCTCGGCCTGGGCGATGCGGTCGTTGTAGGTGTAGGTGAGGCCAAGCATGGAGGGCAGTTCGAAGCCCCAGGTGCTGTCGGTCCAGCCGAGTCCCTTGGGCAGGCGGCTGGCGTCGAGGACGGCGTCGGCGTAGGTCAGCGCCTCGGCGGAGGGGGCGCCGCGCAGGGTGAGGTCCCAGGCGCGCATCGCGAGGACGGCCCGGTCGGCGGCGTCGCGGGTGCTGAGGCCGTCGCACATGAGGCCGAGCCGGGTGGACCGGCCGGGCCCGTCGTCCTCGGACTTGCGGAAGGCGTGCCACATGAACGAGGCGGCCTGGAGCCGGAGTCGGCCGGCCGGGTCGGCGGTCTGCTCGGCCTCGTCCTGGCAGACCACTGCGGCCTGGCGCAGTTCGCCGCTGTGTGCGAGCACCTCGGAGAGCCGGAAGGTGGCGTCGACCCGCAGTTCGGGGCGCAGCGGCCCCTCGTCGGGGTCGAGGGCGAGCTTGAGCTGGTTGACGGTGGCGACGGGGTCGGTGAGCAGGGCGGAGCAGCCCAGTTCGTACAGCACCTCGGCGCGGATGTCGTCGGCCGGGGGTTCGTTGAGGGCGCGGTGCAGGCAGCGCTGGGCGGCTTCGGGGGCGCCGATCAGCAGGTGTTCGACGGCGGCCCGGCGCAGTTTGCGGACGGTCTTGTCGTCGCCCTCGCCGGAGAAGGTCTCGACGAGGTGGCGGGAGGCGGCGAGCAGGCCGAGTCCGGCGTTCTCGATCTCGGCGGCGGCGACGCCGTGCATGCCGGTGCGGGTGGCCTCCGGCATGGTGTTGTAGATCGAGCTGCCGATCAGCGGGTGGACGAACTCCAGGTTGCCGTTGGGGGTCTGGGTGAGCACGCGCTGCTTGCGCAGCTGCTTGATGGCGTCGCGGGCGCCCTCGGTGGTCTGGGCACAGATCCGGGTGGCGAGGTCGACCCGGATGTCGGTGCCGAGCATCGCGCAGGCCCAGGCGAAGCGCAGGGTGCCGGAGCCGAGCCGGTCGATCCAGCTCTTGAGGGTCATTCCGGTGGCGTCGACGGCGAGTTCGCGCAGTTGCTGGGAGTTCTCCTCGACCGGTTCGAGGTCCTGGTCGCGGACCTGGTCGAGCAGGGCGACGGCTTCGAAGGGGTTGCCGTTGACGACGTTCCAGAACTCGTAGCAGAAGGCGTCCTCGGCCTTGTCGCCGAGTTCGGCGCGGATCATGTCGGTGACGGAGACCAGCGAGAGCCGGTTGAGTTCGTGCTTGCTGGTGGCGAGGCCGAGGACGGCCTTGCGGTGCTGCTGGATCTCGGTCGGCCAGTCGTTCTCGTCCTCGCGGAAGGCGAAGACGAGCAGGACGGGCAGTTCGCGGGAGCGGACGGCGAACTGGGTGAGCCAGGAGAGCGACTCGTGGTCGCCCCAGTGCAGGTCGTCGACGATCATGACCAACGGGGCCCGGCGCGGCGCGAGTTGGGTGAGGACGTAGTCGAGGCCGTCGCGCACGCCCTGGGGGTCGAGGCGGCGGGCGCCGGCCTTGGGCCGCTTGAGGCCCATGGCCGGTCCGACGACCTCCTCCCAGGTGCCCATGACCTGGCGGAACTCGTCGGGCTGCAGGCTGGTGAGGAGGGGCTGGAGGAGCTGGCGCAGCACGTGGTAGGGCTCGTTGAACTGGCGCTCGCCGCCGCGGGCGAACAACACCTCGGCGCGGTCGCGGAGTTTGGCGACCCGTCGGACCTCGTGCAGCAGGCTGGTCTTTCCGATGCCGGGGCGGCCGGAGAAGGCGAGCAGTTCGCCGATCTCGGTGCCGCCGGCCGCGAATTCGCAGCAGAGTTTGTCGACGGCCGTCTCGACGGAGCGGAGTTCGGCGTCGCGGTCGCGCAGCCTGACCCTCGGCGAGGTGCTGTCGCCGTCCCGGCCGGAACCTGATCCCGTCCGAAGTTCGTTGTCCTGCTCGGTCACCGTCGTGCCTCCGCCTCGCCACTCGCGTCACAGCCCGTGTCGCTGCTCGCATCACTGCCCGTGGAGCCGAGGTTAGCGCTGCGTGGCACTCGCTGTGGGGCATTCGCGCAGGCTGGGGCGGACGGTGAGGGTTCGGACGCCTTGCCAAGGGCAATTGCCCTATACCCCTAACGTCCGATCATTACATCAGATACCCTACGGCCCGCGAGGCGAAGATGATCTTTCGCTATCACCCTCTCCCCGGAAGCCTCGCCGCGTCAACTCCCCCCACACCCAACGTTCGAACCACTAGTACCCCCACCCTTCGCCGCACCGGGAGTCCGATGTCTGACGACACCTCACTTCAGATTCCGTTCCCGCACCGTCGCAGCCCGCACGGACCGCAGGCCACCGCGCTGCACCGTGACTGGCTGGTCCGCCACCCGCTGCTCCCCGACGTCGACCACCCCGGGTACGCCCACTGGGACGTGGTCGACCTCGCCGCCCTCGGCTACCCCGACACCGGCCCGGACGAACTCTCCCTCGCCGCCGACCTGATGGGCTTCTACTTCCTCTTCGACGACCAGTTCGACGGCCCGCTCGGCCGCCGCCCGACGGAGGTCGCCCCCATCTGCGAGCGGCTGATCGCCGTCCTGCACGGAGCCCGCCCCGACCAGGACTCGCCGGTCGAGACCGCCTTCGCCGACCTCTGGGACCGCAGCGTGCGCGGCATGCCCGCCCGCTGGCAGGCCCGCGCCGCGTACAACTGGGAGTGGTACCTGGCCAGTCACCCCGCCGAGGCCGCCGGCCGCATCTCCACCCGGCCACCCGACCGCGACGGCTACCTGGTGCTCAGACGAGGCACCGCGGCGATGGAGACCATCTTCGACATGGTCGAACGCCTCGGCCAGTTCGAGGTGCCCGCCGCCGTCCTGCACCACCCGGTGCTGCGTCAACTGCGCCAGCTGGCAGCCGACATCCCCTCGCTCAGCAACGACGTCCGGTCGTTCCCGCTGGAGGCCCCGCGCGGCGACGTCAACAACCTGGTGATGATCGTCCAGCGCGAGCGCCGCTGCTCGGCCGAGGAGGCCTGCGCGGTGGTGCTGGAGGAGGCGCAGCTGATGGTCGAGCGGTGCCGGGACCTGCACGGCCGACTGCCGGACGTCTACCGGGAGTTGGGGCTCTCCCGGGTCGAACGGACGATCGCCCAGCGGTACGCGGACGGGCTGGTCACCTGGCTCGCCGGCTACCTGCACTGGGAGTCCCGCACCGGCCGGTACCACGCGGTCTGACACCGTCCCGGACGGAGCGCGGAGACATGGTGCGCGCCCCGCGCGACCGCCGGAACGCGCAACCCTCCGTACGGGCCGGGCGCACGGACCGTAGCCGCGCCCGCGCCGGGCGGCTATCGTGCTCGACGGCGGACGCCCCGGCGGGCATCCGCCCGGAATTGCGTGTCCACACCCTCCCGCCGGGCCGCCCCGCGCCGGGCGCGGCCCGGCGCGCCGCCCCGCCACCCGGTCCGGGCGGCGCCCGACGTCGCGAGGAGACACCAGAGCATGACGGTCTACCAGCCCCCCGGCACGCCCGGCAGCATCGTCGCCTACCGCTCCCGGTACGAGCACTGGATCGGCGGCGGCTGGACCCCGCCGGTGCGCGGCGAGTACTTCGGCGACCCGACCCCGGTCACCGGCGAGGTGTTCACCGAAGTCGCCCGCGGCACCGCCGAGGACATCGAGGCCGCGCTGGACGCGGCCCACGCCGCCGCCCCCGGCTGGGGCCGCACCCCGCCCGCCGAGCGGGCCCAGGCGCTGCTGCGGATCGCCGACCGGATGGAGGCGAACCTGGAGCGGCTGGCCGTCGCGGAGAGCTGGGAGAACGGCAAGCCGGTGCGCGAGACGCTGGCCGCCGACCTCCCGCTCGCGGTCGACCACCTGCGCTACTTCGCGGGCGCGCTGCGCGCCCAGGAGGGCGGCCTGTCCCAGCTGGACGAGGACACCGTGGCGTACCACTTCCACGAGCCGCTGGGCGTGGTCGGCCAGATCATCCCGTGGAACTTCCCGATCCTGATGGCGATCTGGAAGCTCGCCCCGGCGCTCGCGGCCGGCAACGCGGTGGTGCTCAAGCCCGCCGAGCAGACCCCGGCCTCGGTGCTGCTGTGGGCCGAGCTGACCGCCGACCTGCTGCCGCCCGGCGTGGTCAACATCGTCACCGGCTTCGGCGAGGAGGCCGGCGCCCCGCTGGCCTCCAGCAACCGCATCCGCAAGATCGCCTTCACCGGCGAGACCACCACCGGCCGGCTGATCGCCCGCTACGCCAGCGACAACCTGATCCCGGTCTCGCTGGAACTCGGCGGCAAGAGCCCCAACCTGTTCTTCGCGGACGTCGCCGACGCCTCGGACGCCTTCTACGACAAGGCGGTCGAGGGCTTCGCGATGTTCGCCCTCAACCAGGGCGAGGTGTGCACCTGCCCCAGCCGGGCGCTGATCCAGTCCTCGGTCTACGAGCGGCTGCTCGCCGACGGCCTGGAGCGGGTGCGCGCGATGCGCCAGGGCGACCCGCTGGACACCGAGACCCAGGTCGGCGCCCAGGCCAGCGCCGAACAGCTGAAGAAGATCCTCTCCTACTTCGAGATCGGCCAGGCCGAGGGCGCCAAGCTGCTGGCCGGCGGCGAGCGGGCCGACCTCGGCGGCGCCCTGGCCGGCGGGTACTACGTGACGCCGACGGTGTTCGAGGGCGTCAACAGCATGCGGGTCTTCCAGGAGGAGATCTTCGGCCCGGTCGTCTCGGTCACCCGCTTCGAGGACTTCGCCGAGGCGATCACCCTCGCCAACGACACCCAGTACGGGCTCGGCGCGGGCGTCTGGACCCGCAACCTCAACACCGCCCACCGCGCCGGGCGCGCCATCCAGGCCGGCCGGGTGTGGACCAACTGCTTCCACGCCTACCCCGCCCACGCGGCCTTCGGCGGCTACAAGAACTCCGGCATCGGCCGGGAGAACCACAAGGCGCTGCTGGAGCACTACCAGCAGACCAAGAACCTGCTGGTCAGCTACTCCCCGGACGCGGTGGGCCTCTTCTAGCCGGGCCGCGGCCCGCACGGAACACGGAACGCGGAACCAGGAACCACATAAACACGGAGCGGGAGGCCGGTCCCGGCCTCCCGCTCCGCCGCCACTCCCCGTGGCCGCACCGCGAACGCCCGTTGGGACGTCCACGCTGCGCAACCCTCCGTAGGGCAAAACGCCCATTTCGGGATCTAAGCACATGAATACGCGATTTTCTCGACGCGCCGCCGACATGCCCGAACACACCCGGCGAACGCCGTAGACAGGACTCCCCGTCCCTCACCCCCCGGGAGTCCCGATGACCATCTCCCCCGCCAAGCTCTCCGACCCCACCGTGCGCGCCTTCGTCGCCGCGGTCAACGCGGGCGACCGCGACGCCTTCCTGGCCACCCTCACCCCGGACGCGACCATGTCCGACGACGGCTCCGACCGCGACCTGCCCCAGTGGATCGACAAGGAGATCTTCACCGTCCGCGGCCGGATGGACGTCCAGACCGAATCGGACGGCGGCCACGCGCTGATCGCCAACTTCACCAACGACACCTGGGGCGAGATGCGCACCGCCTGGCGCTTCACCCTCACCGGCCCGAAGATCACCCGCTTCGAGACCGGCCAGGCCTGACGGCTCGGGACCGCGCCCGCCGCTACCCGGACAGCCCCAGGCACCCCCGCACCGCACGGATCAGGTTGCGCGAGCGGATGTCGCCGGTGACGCCCGGCTGCATGCCGTTGGTGACGTAGCCGAAGCCCAGCCCGAGCTCCGGGTCGGCGAAGCCCAGCGAGCCGCCCCGGCCGGGGTGGCCGAAGCTCGCCGGGGAGGCCATCGGCGCGGTCGGGCCGTGCCGCCAAAAGCCCAGGCCGAAAGTGGAGTTGACGATCAGCACCCGGTCCGGTCCGCTCACCTCGGGCCCGACCGCGCGGGTCAGCACCCCGGGCCCGAGCAGCGGCGGCAGCAGCGCGCCGGAGCCGTCCGGGCGGTCGGCGGCGCCGATCAGCGCCGCGTAGAACCGGGCCAGCGAGCGGGCGGTGCCGATGCCTCCCGCGCCGGGGATCTCGGCGGCCTGCACCGCCGGGTCGTTGAGGTCCACCCCGGGGCGCACCGAGGCGAAGGACCGCGCGGTCAGCGAGGCCGGGTCCTGGTAGGCGTCCCGGACGGACTGCTTGGGCCGCAGCCGCAGCCCGCTCGGCCCGGTCCGGGCCGCCTCCGGGGCGGGCAGGTCGACCAGCCGGCCGACCCTCGGCGCGGCCCCGGCCGGCAGCCCGATCCACAGGTCCAGCCCGAGCGGCCGGGCGATCTCCTCGGCGAAGTACTGGCCGATCATGCGCCCGCTCACCCGCCGCACCACCTCGCCGACCAGCCAGCCGAAGGTGTACGGGTGGTAGCCGTGCGCGGTGCCCGGCTCCCAGGCGGGCGCCTGCGCGGCCACCGCGGCCACCGCGCGCTCCCAGGTGAGCACGTCCTCCAGCCGCAGCGGCACGTCCAGCGCGGGCACCCCGGCCTGGTGCGACAACAGCCAGCGCACCGGCACCCCGCCCTTGCCGGCCTGCGCGAACTCGGGCCAGTAGGAGGCCACCGGGGCGTCCAGGTCGAGCAGGCCGCGCTCGGCCAGCAGCAGCGCGGTGGTCGCGGTCAGGCCCTTGGTGACTGAGCGCAGCACCTGGGCGGTGTCCGCCGTCCAGGGCACCGCCGGCGCGGGCCGCCCGCCGACCTCGGGCCGGGCGTCACCGCCCCACAGGTCGACCGCCTTGCGACCGCGCACGTACAGCGCGAAGGCCGCGCCCAGTTCGCCGTACTCGTGGAAGTTCCGCGCGAAGGCCTCCCGTACGGGCTCGAACCCCTCGGCCGTCTCGCCCCAGATCTCCACCACCGCGCGCCACCCTCAGCCTGTCCGGTTCCTGCGTTCCCGCCCGCGTCCAATCGTGCACGAATCACATGCGGATCACATGCGAATCGAGCTCGGATCGCACTCGAAAAGCGTTCGAAGCGGGCCCCGAAACCCTAACCTGTCCGTCATGACCAACCCTGCCGAAGAACTGCTGGACGTCGTCGACGAGCACGACCGGGTGATCGGGACGGCGCTGCGCGGGGAGGTGTACCGGCAGGGGCTCACCCACCGGTGCGTCTTCATCCTGGTCCGCGACCCGGCCGGGCGGATCTTCGTCCACCGCCGCACCGACACCAAGCTGTTCGCCCCCGGCGCGTACGACATGTTCGTCGGCGGCGTCGTCGGCTCCGGCGAGACGTACGCCGAGGCCGCCGTCCGCGAGGCCGAGGAGGAGCTCGGCGTGCACGGGATCACCCCGCGCCCGCTCTTCAAGTTCCTCTTCCGGCAGGACCGGCTCTCCTGGTGGAGCGACATGTACGAGGCCGAGTGGGACGGCCCGGTCCAGCCGCAGGAGTCCGAGGTCGCCTGGCACGCCTGGCTCACCCCCGCCGAGCTCGCCGACCGCCTCGCCCGCGACCACTTCGTCCCCGACGGCCGCGAGGCCTACCGCCGCTACCTGGACCTCCACGCCGCATAGGCCCCGCCCCGGACGGCGGATAGGGTGGCGCGCATGGCCTCCCGTACGCCGTCGCCGACGGCCGCCCGCGCTGCACGGACCCCCGCCCCGGAGCAGGCCCCGGAGCAGGCCCCGGAGCAGGCCCCGGACCGGGCGGCGGGCCGGACGCCAGGCCGGGCGGCTGCCGGTGAGCGGCCGCGCCGCAGGCTCAGCGTGGACGAGCGGCGCGAACAGCTGATCGCCGTCGCGCTGGAGCTGTTCAGCCGGCGCCCGCCCGAAGAGGTGTCGATCGACGACATCGCCGCCGCCGCGGGGGCCTCCCGGCCGCTGGTGTACCACTACTTCCCCGGCAAGCAGGCGCTGTACGAGGAGTCGCTGCGGCGGGCCGGGCGGGAGCTCTCGGCGCGCTTCGAGGAGCCCGCCGACGGGCCGCTGTCCGAGCGGCTGTACCGGGTGATGGGCCGCTACCTGGACTTCGTGCAGAGCCACGGGCCCGGCTTCGCGGCGCTGCTGCGCGGCGGCTCGGTGGCGGCCAGCGCGGGCACCTCGGCGGTGATCGACGAGGTGCGGCGGGCCGCCCACGACCAGATCCTCTCCCACCTGGCGATCCCCGCGCCGAGCCCCGGGCTGCGGCTGACCGTCCGGGCCTGGATCGCCAACGCCGAGATCACCTCGCTGGAGTGGCTGGCCGAACGCTCGGTGCCGTTGGAGGACCTGCAGCTGCACCTGGTGCAGGAGTTCGTCGCCACCCTCACCCTCACCGCCGCCCGGGAGCCGGCGCTCGCCGCCGAACTCGCCTCGTTCTTCGCGGACGAGCGTCCTGACGGCCCGACCGGGCGCCTGGTGCGGGAGCTCGCCGGGCTGTTCGCCGTCCCCGGGATCGCCGAGGCGGTCACCGCGCTCGCCACCGCACCGTCCGGCGAAACGTCCCCGCAGGCCACGGGCGAAACGGCCGCGGCTCCCATCGGGTGATCCGCCGGTTCGGTCCCGACAGCGGGCTCTGATAGGAATGAGCACGGATCCGACGGCACGCCGCCACGGCGCGCGCGGACCCACCC
The DNA here is from genome assembly GCF_042732075.1 of Kitasatospora sp. NPDC059812. Classification (NCBI taxonomy): domain Bacteria; kingdom Bacillati; phylum Actinomycetota; class Actinomycetes; order Kitasatosporales; family Streptomycetaceae; genus Kitasatospora; species Kitasatospora sp. NPDC059812. The sequence continues at coordinate 40,215 of NZ_JBHWIO010000047.1, read as the reverse complement.
GAACCAGCGGACCGCAGACGCAGCAGAGCGGGGGGCTCAACAGTTGACCCAGGACGTCCAGTTCAGCGCGGAGGCCAATCCCTTCGCAGCGGCGGAGCAGGTCTGCGCGACCCTCGGCACGCTCACCGACGCCCTCTTCGACGAGCGCACCTCCCGCCATCCGGCGGCCTCGCTCAGCACCCTGCGCCCGGCCGAACACCCCGCCGCCGAGGCGCTGTTCGGCCTCCCGCTGGCCCCGAACGGCCCGGTGCACGCGGCCGTGGACCGGCTCGGCACGGTGCTCACCGCCGGCACGGCCCGCCCCGGTAGCGGCGCCCGGGTCGCCGACCGGGTGACCACCGCCCTCCACACCCGCTACGGCGGCGGGGCGGTGCGCGGCGCGATCGCCGACCGGGGCACCACCTCGGCCGCGCTGTTCCACCTGCCGGTCACCGGCGAGTTCGCCGACCCCAAGCTGCGCCCGCCGTTCGCCCCGGCACTGGCCGCGCTGGCCGCCGGGCAGCAGACCCGCCAGCCGGTCGAACTGGCCACCGGCGCGGGTGCCGAGGTCCGGCTGGTGGTCCCGCCCGGCTTCCACCCGCTGACCTCCCCCGGCGGTCCGGCCGGGGTCTGCTCCCGTACGGTGCCCGCGCCGGCGGGCGGGGCGGGCGACGTCGCCCCGGCCACCGCCGCGGCCGCCGAGGAACTGACCGGGCATCTGGCCGAGGTCGCCGAGGAGCTGTTCAGCGGTGACGGTCCGGATCGGCGCCGCGACTTCGCGGTCATCGCCGCCACCCTCGCCGACCTGGTCCACGACGCCGGCACGGTCTACGCGGGCGTCTGCGCGCTGGACGTGGACGGCCGGGCCTCCGACGCCGCCCTCGTCGTCTCGCTCGCCCGGCACCCGCTGCCGATCACCGCGCTCGCCACCGAACTCGCCACCGTCCGGCGGCACGCCGAGGTGTGGACGGTCCTGCTGCCGGCCGGGCCGGCCGCCGTCCTGGTCGAGGGACGGACCGTCCCGGTGCCGGGGCCGCTGTCCGCCGACGGGCAGCGGCGCTGGGTGGTCACCTCGGCGGTCGAGGCCTTCGTCCCGCTGCCGGACGGCGGCACCGTGCTCTGCGTCCAGCTGTCCACGGCGCAGCCGGAGGACTGGGACCTGTACACGCGGGCGTTCGCGGAGCTGCTGAAGAGCGTTCAGTTCGGCTGGGACGGGGAGGTGGCCGGCGCCGCGCCCGTGCCCGCCACACCTGCTGCCGCTCCCGCTCCCGTTCCCGTCGAGAAGGAGCCGGAAGAGGCGGAGGAGGTGCCGGCGGACCTGCGCGGCACGCCGGTGCAGCTCCCGCCCGAGGACTTCAACCCGTTCGCGCCCGTCGCGGAGGCCTCCCCGGCCGACGCCGAGCCGCAGGCGGCGCCAGCCAGGCGGAAGGGCACGCCGGTCATGGTGCCCCCGCCGGACTTCAACCCCTTCGCCCCGGAAAGCCTCCCGCCCACCCCGGACACGTCCCCGGCAGCGGCCGCCCCGACCACCGACCCGTTCGGCACGGTGACGGCCGACCAGTCGGACCCGTTCGGCACCACGCTCGCGGCGCAGGGCCCGGCCGTCCCGCCGCCGCCCTCCGCGCCGCCGGCCGTTCCCGCGCAGGCCGTTCCCGCGCAGGACGCCCCGCGCAAGGGCACGCCCGTCATGGTTCCCCCGCCGGACTTCAACCCCTTCGCCCCGGAAAGCCTCCCGTCCACCCCGGACGAAGCGACGGAGACCGACGCGGCGGAGGCTTCGGGCCCGGAGACCAGGCCGTTCGGCTGAGCCCCGGCAACGGCCCCCTCCGACCGGATCCAACCCCAGGGGGCCGCGACAACGCGACGCCGAGAGCCGGCAGTTGGCCGCTGCCACGGACAACGCCCGGACGCGACAGGAGGGTTGGCGAGGCCCTGCGCCGTCAGCCCGCGCGCCGGGCCAGGTGGACCACGTCCGGCACGCCGCGGCTGACCGGGATCTCGTGCGTGACGACGTCGGAGAAGCCCACCGCCCGCAGCGCCTCCTCGAAGTCAGCGGAGGGCTGGGCGCTCCACACCGCCAGCACCCCGCCCGGCTGCAGCCGGTGCCAGAGCACCGCGAGCCCGTCGGCGCCGTACAGCCCGGCGTTGGAGTCGGTGACGGTCCAGTCCGGGCCGTTGTCGATGTCGAGGCACAGCGCGTCGTAGCGCTCGCCGTCGGCCGCCGCCAGGTACTCCAGCAGGTCGGTGTGGAGGACCTGGACCCGCTGGTCCTCCAGCGCGCCGCCGGAGAAGGCGCCGAGCGGCCCGTTCCGGTGCCAGTCGATGATGGCGGTCTCGCGCTCGACGATGGCGATCCGCCCCCAGCGCGGCTCGGCCGCCGCGTACGCCAGCGAGAAGCCGACGCCGAGGCCTCCGATCAGCACCGAGGGCTCTGCGGGGGCGCCGGTGCGGTCCAGTTCGTCCAACGCCGCCTGGATCAGCAGGCGTTCGGAACGGCCGTCGGCGGTGTCCATCAGGAAGCAGCCGTTGGCGATGATCTCGAAGTGCCGACCGCGCCGGCGCAGTACCACCTCGCCGAACGGGCCGTCCCGCCGGTCGAGCGTGACGACGGCCTCGTGAGCGTCCCGTTCGGGCAGTGCGGTGGACATGCGGCTTCCTCAGCGGACTCGGGTGCAGGAGCGTCCCGGCGGACGAGTACCCGCCCGACAATAGCCGAGTCCGCCCCTGCGCCCGTCACGTCGTGACCAGCACCCCGGCGTAGGAGACGCCCGCGACGACCACCCAGGAGCCGAGCCCGAGCAGGGCGAGCCGCCCGCCGGTGCGGACCATGGTCGGCAGGTGCACGGCGCTGCCGAGACCGAACAGCGCGGCGGCCAGCAGCAGTTCCTGGGCGTCCCCGGCGAGGGTGAGCGCCCGCTCCGGAAGCACCCCGGCGGTCCGCAGCACGATCATCGCGAGGAACCCCGCCACGAACAGCGGGACGATCGGCGGGCGGCTGCCGGTCTTGACCGGGTTCTTCGCAGGGTCTTCCCCCGACTCCTGGTCCGCCCCGACGACGGCCGCCCCGCCCCGTCGCGCCCGGCGCCGCACCGCGATGGCCATCCCGGCGACCAGCGGCGCCAGCAGCACCACCCGCATCAGCTTGACCAGGACGGCCTCCCGCAGCGCGCCCGCCCCGCCGGTCTGCGCGGTGGCGACCACCTGCCCGACGTCGTGCACGCTCGCGCCGACCCACCGCCCGAACTCCACGTCGCCCAGCCCGAACGGCTGCTGGAGCAGCGGCAGCACGGCGATGGCCAGCGTCCCGCACAGGGTGACCAGGGCCACCGAGGCGGCGACGTCCTCCTCCTCGCTGCCGGCCGCCTGGCTGACCGCGCCGATCGCCGAGGCGCCGCAGATGGAGTACCCGGTGGCGACCAGCAGCGGCTGGTCGCCCGGCAGGCCGAGCCGTCGGCCGAGCCAGAGCGTGCCGGTGAAGGTGGCCGCGACCACCGCGAGCACCATGGCGACGGTGGCCCAGCCGAGGCCGAGCACGTCGTCCAGGCTGAGCTTGAGCCCGAGCAGGACGATCCCGAGCCGCATCAGCCGCTTGCCGGCCATGGACAGCCCTGGCCGGGCCACCCCGCGCACCACCGGGCGCAGCCCGGGCAGGTGGGCCGCCGCCATGCCGAGCACGACGGCGGCGGTGAGCTTGGGCACGGCGGGCACGGCCGCGTGGACGGCGATCGCGGCGGCCACCCCGGCCGCCGCGAGCAGCAGGCCGGGGGCGTCCCCGCCGAGCGGGGGCAGTGAGCGGGTGCGCGTGGCGCGCTCCCGGAGGGTCAGTGCCACGCCGCCCTCACTGCTGCTGGTCGGCGGGCAGCCGGTAGACGCGCCGGATGCTGGTGCCGAGCCGCGAGACGTCCGCGCCGTACACGTGGATGGAGATGGCGGTGCTGTTGCAGGCGTTGCGCACCAGGTGGATGTCACCGGGCGGGGCGAAGGCCGCGACGGTGCCGGCCGGGCCGGCGACGTGCTCGGTCTCGACGAGGTGGGCGGTGCGGCCGTCGGAGACCAGCCGGTAGCGGGTCTCGCTCTCCTGGCCCTGGTGGACGCCGGCCACGCACCACGAGACGTGGTCGTGGATCGGGGTCTGCTGGCCGGGCAGCCAGACCAGGGCGACGACGGAGAAGCCGCCGTCCTCCTCGGCGTGCAGGACGTGCTGGCGGTAGCGCTTCGGGTCGCCCTCGCGCTGGGCGGGGGTGAGCAGCGCGTCGGGCCCGTCGGGGTCGGCGTGCAGGTGCGGGGCGAGGCGTTCGCCGACCAGGTAGGCGGTGAGTTCCGGGGGCAGTCCGCGGTCCACGACGGCACGGATCTCGCCGATCAGGGCGGTCATCCGCTCGGTGAGCCGGTCGCTGCCGACCGTGGCTGGGGGTGTCATGCCAGCAGGTTCGGCTGCACCGACCCATCACGTCCAACGATGGTTCTTAAGCTTCCCCCCAACTTCAGCTTATGAATCGCCCCGGCGAGCACCCACCGGAGCCACGACTCAGCACCCGATCCGGTCAGCACCCGATCCGGCTGGCCGCCGCCCGCCGCAGATGGTCCAGCACCAGCCCGGTGGCCGGTATCCGCCGGTGCTCGCGCAGCACGTACGCGCTCACCTGCCGACGCAGGTGCGGTTCGACGGCCCGCCCGGTGACCTTGCGGTGGCACATGAAGGAGAGCACCAGCGCGGGCATCAGCGCGATCCCGACCCCGGCGGCGACCAGGCTCTGGACCGCGAGGTTGTCGTCCGTGGAGAACACGATGTCCGGCGCGAAGCCCTCCTCCGCGCAGACGTTCAGCAGGTTGGCCCGGCAGCGCGGGCACCCGGCGATCCAGCGCTCGCCGTCGAGGTCGACGAGCCGAACGGCGTGCCGACGGCCGAGCGGGTGTCCGACCGGCAGCAGTACGGTGAGCAGGTCCTCCATCAGCGGGATCTCGTCCAGCCCGTCGGGCACCTCGGTCGCGCCGCCGGGGTAGCGGAAGGCCAGCGCGATGTCGCACTCCCCGCGCAGCAGTCGCTGGACGGAGTCCGGCGGTTCGGCCTCCAGCAGCTCGACCCGCACACCGGGGTGTTCGGCGAGCAGCCGGGCCATCGCCTCGGGTATCAGAGTGGCGTTGGCGCTGGGGAAGGCGCAGACCCGCACCCGCCCGGCCCGCAGCCGGGCGAGCGCGGCGAGCTGCTGCTGGGCGGCGGAGAGGCTGCCGAGGATCAGTTCGGCGTGCCGGGACAGCGCCTCGCCCGCCTCGGTGAGCCGCAGTCCGCGCCCGGCCCGGGTGAACAGCGCGACGCCGACGGTGCGTTCGAGCGCCTTCATCTGCTGGGTGATGGCGGGCTGGGTGTAGCCGAGCTCGCGGGCGGCGGCCGAGTAGGAGCCTGCTCTGACGACCTCGTGGAACGTCCTGATGTGCCGTGAGTCGAATACCGGCTCCATGGCCCCTCCCCCGGTCGTCGTCGTCGAGCCTCCGCAATCATAAGAGGAAATTGGAGGTGCCCGCTCTATCCCCACCCGCACCTATGGTTCAGGATCGAACCAGCCTTCTCACTGCTGCGCGGACGGCGGCAGTCCCATCGCCACCCCGGCCTTGACCACCGGCGCCCCGCCCCGCATGCTCGGGCTGCGCCGGCTGCGGCGCTCGACCCAGCGGGCGAGCCAGGAGAGCAGCAGGCACATGCCGATGTAGATCGGCGCGATCACGATCACCACGGGGATGAACGGCAGGTCGTAGTCGAGGTTGGTGGCGATCAGCTTGCCCGCGTGCAGGAACTCCTCGTAGGTGATCAGGAAGCCCAGCGAGGTGTCCTTGAGCGCGACCACCAGCTGGCTGATGATGGCCGGCAGCATGGCCCGGTTGGCCTGCGGCACCAGCACGTACGTCATCACCTGAGTCTTGCGCAGGCCGAGCGCGTAGGCCGCCTCGCGCTGCCCCTTGGGCACCGCGAGCACGCCGGCCCGGAAGACCTCGGCCAGCACCGAGCCGTTGTACAGCACCAACCCGGCCACCAGCGCCCACAGCGGCTGCACCTTGAGCGCGACGAAGACGAAGAAGATCATCACCAGCAGCGGCATGGCCCGGAAGAACTCCACCACCACCGTGGAGAGCACCCGCACCACCCTGTGGTCGGACAGTCGCCCCGCCGCGAACAGCGCGCCGAAGGGCAGCGCGAACAGCACCGTCCAGCCGAAGGCCTTGAGGGTGTTGCCGAGCCCGCTCAGCAGCAGGTCCTGGACGCCCCGGTACTCGAAGGGCATCCACTTCTGGTACGTGAACTGGTGGGTGTGGAAGAGCATGTAGACGATCCAGCCGATCAGCGCCGCGATCAGCAGCAGCGCGATCCCGCCGTACAGCCGGTGGCGGGCGAGCGCCTTCGGACCGGGGATGTCGTACAGCGCCGAGGATCCAACGGTCATCGCGACACCGCCACTCGTCGTTCCAGCAGGTTGAAGACGGCGCTGACGGCCAGGGTGATGATCAGGTAGCCGACGGCGATCCAGACGAAGGTCCAGATGATGCTGTAGCCCAGCTCGTTGATCGTCCGGTAGGTGCCGAGCAGCTCGGTGACGCTGAACGAGCCGGCGATCGCCGTGTTCTTCGCCAGCGCGATCATCACACTGCCGATCGGCGCGACCACCGACCGGTACGCCTGCGGCATGACCACCACGCTCATCGTCTGCCCGAAGCTCATGCCCAGGCTGCGCGCCGCTTCCCCCTGCCCCACCGGCACGGTGTTGATGCCCGAGCGCATCGCCTCGCAGACGAAGGCCGAGGTGTAGCAGCCGAGCGCGGCCACCGCGAAGACGAAGAACGGCAGCGTGATGTTGAAGCGCGGCAGGCCCAGCACCACGATGAAGAACAGCAGGGTCAGCGGCGTGTTGCGCAGCAGCGTCACCCACGCCGTCCCGAACACCCGCAGCGGCCGGACCGGCGAGACCCGGAAACCCGCGATCATCACTCCCAGCACCAGCGACAGCACGGCGCTCACCGCGAACAGCGAGAGCGTGCCGAGGAAGCCCTCCCAGTAGGTCGACCAGTTGTCGGTCAGCGTTTTCACGGCGCGGCCCTCTCAGTACCGGTCGATCGGCGGCGGTGTGGGCGCCGGCTCCCCGGACAGGCCCAGGGTCGCGTCGTAAGCCTTCTTCCAGTCGCCGTTCTGCTCGTTCTGCGCCAGCGCGTCGTCCAGGGCCAGGCGCAGCACGGTGTCGTTCTTCGGGGTGCCGATCCCGTACGGCTCCTGGGAGAACAGCGGGCCGACCACCTTGAGCTCGTCCGGCGCCTTGGCCGCGTAGCCCAGCAGGATCGCGTTGTCCGTGGTGACGGCGTCGACCTGGCCGGTGATCAGGTTGTCCACGCAGGCCGAGTAGGTGTCGTAGCCGATCAGCTTCGCCTTCGGGAACTGCGACTGGATGCGCTGGTACGGGGTCGAGCCGGCCGCCGAGCAGACCTTCTTGCCGTCCAGGTCCTGCGGGCCGTGGATGGTGTTGTCGTTCCTGCGCACCAACAGCGACTGCCCGGCGATGAAGTACGGTCCGGCGAAGCCGACCAGCTTCTTCCGGTTGTCGTTGATGGTGTAGGTGCCGACGTAGAAGTCCACCTGGCCGTTCTGCAGCGCGGTCTCGCGGTTGGCCGAGGCGATGGTCTTGAACTCGATCCGGTCCGGCGGAAAGCCCAGGTAGGCGCCGACCATCTTGGCGATCTCGATGTCGAAGCCGGAGTACACGCCGGTGGCCGGGTTCTTCTCGCCCAGGTACGGCTGGTCCTCCTTGGCGCCGACCACCAGGTGGCCCCGGCTGCGGGCGGCGTCCAGGGTCGGCGAGCCGGTGATGGAGGCGGCGTCGCGCACCTGGTAGCTGGGCAGCGCACTCGCCTGCGGGCCCTTGGGCGGCGGGGTGCCGGGCTTGCCGCAGCCGGCGGCCAGCACGGCGAGCAGCAGGACGGCGGCGAGCGCCGTCCGGCCCCGGGCGGCGGTGGTCTTCCTCGTCACGGCGCCGCCTCAGTGCTTCAGGATCTTGGACAGGAAGTCCCGGGCGCGCTCGCTCTCCGGAGCGTTGAAGAAGTCCTCCGGGGCGCGGTCCTCGACGATCCGGCCGTCGGCCATGAAGACCACCCGGTTGGCGGAGGCCCGGGCGAAGCCCATCTCATGGGTGACCACGACCATCGTCATGCCCTCGTGGGCGAGCTGGCGCATGACGTCCAGCACCTCGTTGATCATCTCGGGGTCGAGCGCCGAGGTCGGCTCGTCGAACAGCAGCGCCTTCGGGTCCATCGCCAGCGCCCGGGCGATCGCCACCCGCTGCTGCTGGCCGCCGGAGAGCTGGGCCGGGTACTTGTCGGCGTGCGCCTCCAGCCCGACCCGCTCCAGCAGGGCGCGGGACTTGGCGTCCGCCTCCGCCCGGGGCCGGCCGCGGACCTTGATCTGCGCGAGCGAGACGTTCTGCAGCACGGTCTTGTGCGCGAACAGGTTGAAGGACTGGAACACCATGCCGACCTCGGCGCGCAGCCGGGCCAGCCCCTTGCCCTCCTCGGGCAGCGGCTCGCCGTCGATCAGGATGGTGCCGTCCTCGATCGGCTCCAGGCGGTTGATCGCCCGGCAGAGCGTCGACTTGCCGGAGCCGGACGGTCCGATGACCACGACGACCTCGCCGCGGCCCACGGTCAGCTCGATGTCCTGGAGGACGTGCAGGTCCCCGAAGTGCTTGTTGACGCCGCGCACCTCGATCAGCGGCGTGAAGGCCGAGGGCCCCGCCTGGGCCGGCCCGGGAGCGCTGGTCACCGGCCGCGACGCCCCTTCAGCAGCCAGCCCAGCGCGCCGCCGGCGAGCAGCGTGGCGAGCAGTGCGATCCAGAGCGGCGCGGTGACGGTGAACACCCAGAACTGGATCTTCACCTTGTCGAGGTTCGCGAACAGGAACCACACGGCGAGGACGACGAGGACGCCGATCCCGATGTACCGGGTGGGGATCCCAGCGATCTCGCTGCGTTTGGAGCCGGACGAGCCGTCCGAAATCTTGGTCACCGGAGCAGTCTGCGGGCCGGGGATCCGATTTGCCCGGTTACACGCCCTGATGGGCGAGGGAGTAACCCGCACGGGGCAATCAGGCCCCGTGCGGGTTTGAAATGCCGTACGGGTCAACGGCGCCGTACGGGTTCGACGGCGCCGGCCCGCTACCGCTCGTCCCGCCAGGAGCGCCAGAGCGCCGCGTACGGGCCGCCGGCCGCGACCAGCTCCGGGTGGCTGCCGTACTCGCTGATCCGGCCGCCCTCGACCACCGCGATCACGTCCGCGTCGTGCGCGGTGTGCAGCCGGTGGGCGATGGCGATCACCGTGCGGCCCTCCAGCACCCGGGCGAGCGAGCGCTCCAGGTGCCGGGCGGCGCGCGGGTCCAGCAGCGAGGTGGCCTCGTCCAGCACCAGGGTGTGCGGATCGGCCAGCACCAGCCGGGCCAGCGCCAGCTGCTGGGCCTGCGGCGGGGTCAGCGCGGTGCCGCCGGAGCCGACCTCGGTGTCGAGGCCGTGCGGCAGCGCGTCCACCCAGCCGCCGGCGTCCACCGCGTCCAGCGCGGAGCGCAGTTCGGTGTCCTCGGCCCCGGGCGCGGCCAGCCGCAGGTTGTCCCGCAGGGTGCCGACGAAGACGTGGTGCTCCTGGTTCACCAGGGCGACCTCCACCCGCACCCGCTCGGCCGGCATCCGCGCCAGCGCCGCCCCGCCGAGCGTCACGCTGCCGCGCCCGGGGGCGTAGATCCCGGCCAGCAGCCGCCCCAGCGTGGACTTGCCCGCCCCGGACGGCCCGACCAGCGCGACCCGGCTGCCCGGCGCGACGTCCAGGCTGATGCCGTGCAGGACGTCGGCGCCCTCGCGGTAGCCGAACCGGACGTCCCGGGCCTCGACCCGACGGCCGTCCGGGTGGCTGGACTCGTCGCCCTCGTGCTCCGGCACCTCGCGGACGCCGACCAGCCGGGCCAGCGAGGCCTGGCCGATCTGCAGCTCGTCGTACCAGCGCAGGATCAGGTCGACCGGGCCGGTCAGCATCTGCGCGTACAGCACTCCTGTGGTCAACTGGCCGACGGTGATCCACCCCTTGAGGGTGAACAGCCCGCCGAGCAGCAGGGTGGCCAGCACCGCCGAGGAGTAGACCGCGTCGATGGTCGGGAACCAGACCGAGCGCAGCCACAGGGTGTAGCGCTCCCAGGCGAGCCACTCGCCCAGCTTGCGGTCCGTCAGGGCGATCCGCTGGTCGCCCAGGCGCAGCGCCTCCACCGTCCGCCCGGCGTCCACCGTCTCGGCCAGCATGGTGTTCACCGCGGCGTACCCGGCCGACTCGTTGCGGTAGGACTGCGGCGCGCGCTTGAAGTACCAGCGGGAGCTGACCAGCAGCAGCGGCAGGCCGATCAGCGAGGTGAGCGCGAGCAGCGGCGAGGTGACCAGCAGGGCGCCGATCACCAGCAGCAACGACACGATGGCGACGGCGAGTTCGGGCACGGCCTCGCGCACCGACTTGTCCAGCCGGTCGACGTCCGTGGTGCCCCGGGAGACCAGGTCCCCGGTGCCGGCCCGCTCCAGCACGCCGGTGGGCAGCGCGACCGAGCGGACCAGGAAGTCCTCGCGCAGGTCGGCCAGCACCCGCTCGCCGAGGACGGCACCGCGCATCCGGGACCAGCCGGTGAAGGCGGACTGCACCACCAGCGCCAGCAGGTACCAGCCGACCGCGACCGCGATGGTGGCCTCGGCGGTGCCGGTGGCCAGCGACTCGACCAGGCTGCCGAGCACCCAGGGGCCGACCAGCCCGGCCACGGTGGCCACCGAGTGCAGCGACACCACCGCGGAGAACCCTCGGCGGTGGCGCCGGGCGAGCAGGCGCAGGTAGGCGCGCACGGCGGCCGGTGAGCCGACCGGCAGGGTGGTGGCCGGCCCCTGCTCCTCATGGACGGGGGGCTTCATGGCGTGCTCCTCAGGTATGCGGCGGGTCGGGCGGGGCGGACGGCGCGGGTGCCCACGCGGCCGCTCATACCGGCTCCCCCACCGGTGCCGGCTCCTCTTCGCGGGTGACCACGGCCCGGTAGGCCGGCTCGGTCCGCATCAGGTCGCGGTGCCGCCCGGCCACGGCCACCCGGCCGTCGCGCAGCAGCACCACCCGGTCGGCCTGGTCGAGCAGCAGCGGGCTGGTCGCGAAGACCACGGTGGTGCGCCCCGCCCGGGTGTCCCGCAGTCCGGTGGCGATCCTGGACTCGGTGTGGGCGTCCACCGCGCTGGTCGGCTCGTCCAGGACGAGGACCGGCGGGTCGGCCAACAGCGCGCGGGCCAGGGCGAGCCGCTGGCGCTGCCCGCCGGACAGCGAGCGCCCGCGCTCGGTGATCCGGGCGAGCATCGCGTCGCCCGCACACTCCGGCGAGCCGTCCACCAGGGCCTCCAGCACGTCGTCGGACCGGGCGGCGGCCAGCGCCTCGGCCACCGAGACCCGCCCCGAGGACGGGATGTCGAACAGCCCGGCCAGGGTGCCGGAGAGCAGCACCGGCTCCTTGTCGTGGACCAGCACCGCCGCCCTGGCCTCGGCCAGCGGCACCGCGTCCAGCTCCGTCCCGCCGAGCCGGACGGAAGGCTGCTCCGGCTCGCCCTCGGCGGCCGGGACGTGCCCGCCGAGCCGCCCGGCGAGCGCCCCGGCGAAGTCCGGGTCCCCGCAGACGACCGCGGTCAGCTCCCCGGCCCGCGCGGTCAGCCCGGTCGCCGGGTCGAACAGGTCGGCGTTCCCCGGCTTGTTCAGCGAGGCCTCGGCCACGCCGCTGCTGCGGCTGAGCGAGAGCACCCGGACGGCGCGCCCGGCGGAGACCCGGGCGACGCTCCAGGCGTGCGCGGCCTCGCCGAGGATCCGCAGCGGCGCCGCGAGGAAGGCGGTGGCGCCGTACACGGCGATCAGGGTCCCGACGGCGAGCTCGCCCGCAGCCGCCTGCCGGGCGCCGTACCACGTCACCCCGATCACGAACAGGCCCGGCAGCAGGACCTGTTGGGCCTGCATCAGCGACCAGATCCGGGCCGATCGGACGGCCGCGGCCCGGACCTTCTGGGAGGCGGCCCGGTACCGGTCGAGGAACAGTTCCTCGCCGCCGATGCCGCGCAGCACCCGCAGCCCCGCCACGGTGTCGGCGGCCAGCTCGGTGGCCTTGCCGCCGAGCGTGCGCTGCTGCTCGTACCGCCGCTCGAACGGCCCGATCAGCGGCCAGACGGCGGCCGCCAGCACCGGGACGCCGAGCAGCACCCCGACCCCGAGCACCGGTTCGACGACCAGCACGGCCGAGCTGACGGCCAGCCAGACGATCACCGCGGCCCGGACCCGGGCGACGAGTTCGACGTACCAGCCGATCCGCTCGACGTCCCCGCTGCCGACCGCGACGACCTCGCCGGTGGCGATCCGGCAGGACAGCCCGGCGCCCAGGTGCGAGGCCTGCCGGGCCACCAGCTGCCGCACGTGGCACGCCGCGTGGATCCAGTTCCAGACCGCCTGCCGGTGCAGCAGCACGGCACCGAGCGCGGACAGCACGGCGAGCGCCACCGCGAGGGCACCGGCCCGCCAGATCCCGGCGGCCTCGCCGTCGACGGCGGCCTGCACGCCCCACCCGAGCGCTATCGGCAGCGCCGCCTGGCCGCCCATCTCCAGCAGCGCCCAGCAGGTGGCCAGCGCCTGCCCGCGCCGCTGGCCGCGCTGGAGCCAGCGCAGGAAGGCCGGGGGTGAGGAGAGATCGGGGCTACCGGGGTCGGCCAACGGCAGGGGGGTGAGCAGCATGACACTCCGATACAGGAGGGTGCGGGACGGTGCTGGAGGTCCTGGAGGGTGCGAGCAGGCGTGAGCGGGCACGCCGGGAGAAGGTCACGAGCCGGAGGCACGGGTCTCGCGGCACGGCGGGCCCGACTCGCGCGAACAGCGGAAGACGGGCGGCGGCGGGCGACAGCGCGGCGCCTCGCCCCGGCGGCATCGGCGCGTCCGGGGCGGCGCCGAACGGGACCGCCGAACGGGACCGCCGGACGGGACGGCCGGACGGGGGCGGGAAGGGCACGAAGGGCCCGGATCTCAGGAGGTCATGGCCACGAGCCTGCCAACCCCGATGTGATCTGCGCAACAGGTTTTTTCGCCGCCCGGCCCCCGGATCCCCGCCGAAGCGGGCCTCCGGCCCCGCAAGATTCCCCCGAACGGCGGGAACAATCCCGCCCGGGTCCCAGTTGCCCCCTTCTGGAATCAGACGGACAACCAGGAGGGCACCCCTTCCCGTGAGCAACATCCCCAACGTCACGCTGAACGACGGCGCGCAGATCCCGCAGCTCGGATTCGGCGTGTGGCAGGTCCCGGACGACGAGGCCACGGCCGCCGTCCGCACCGCGATCGAGGCGGGCTACCGCTCCATCGACACCGCGGCCATCTACGAGAACGAGGCCGGCACCGGCCAGGCGATCACCGAGGCCCTGGCCGGCGGCGTCGCCCGCGAGGACCTCTACATCACCACCAAGCTGTGGAACTCGGGCACCCGTGACTGGTCGGGCGAGCAGGGCCGCGACGCCGTCCTGCGTGAGTTCGACGCGTCGCTGGCCAAGCTCGGCCTCGACTACGTCGACCTCTACCTGATCCACTGGCCGCGCCCGAAGCACGGCAGCTACCTGAACGTCTGGAAGGCCTTCGAGCAGTTGAAGGCGGACGGCCGGGTCAAGTCGGTCGGCGTCTCCAACTTCGGGCCCGAGCAGCTCACCCGACTGCTCGACGAGACCTCGGTCGTCCCGGTGCTGAACCAGGTCGAGCTGCACCCGTACTTCCCGCAGACCGAGCTGCGCGCCTTCCACGCCCAGCACGGCATCGCCACCGAGGCCTGGAGCCCGCTGGGCCAGGGCAAGGAGCTGCTCGCCGAGCCGGCGCTGGCGAAGATCGCCGAGAAGCACGGCCGCACGGTCGCCCAGGTGGTGCTCCGCTGGCACCTGCAGAGCGGCGTGATCGCGATCCCGAAGTCGGTCACCCCCGCCCGCATCCGGGAGAACCTGGACGTCGCCGGCTTCGAGCTGGACGCCGAGGACCTCGCCGCGATCGCCGGTGTCGCCACCGGCACGCGGATCGGTCCGGACCCGCAGGAGTTCGACTGGAACTGACGGCACCCGCCGTCCGACTTCTCTGACGAGCGGTCATGTCGAACGACCGCCCACCCCTGCAGGGGTGGGCGGTCTTCGGTGTGCCACGATCCACCAGCGCCGACGAGCAGCGGCCTCCGGCACGTCAGGCCACCAGCACCTTGAGCCGTCAACGGCTTGAGTCATCAACGCCTTGAGCCGTCAACGCCTCAAGCCCTCGGCACACCAGGCCTTCCGTACGTTGGCGAATCGTTTTGGCTGGCGCTCAAAGGATCCTTCTAGAGCCGCGCCGCCTTGCCGAGGAGCGCCAGCGCGGGCCCGTGCTCACTCTCGTCCAGCGGGGCGAGCAGCAGCCGCTGGACCTCGGCCACGCCGGCCGTCGAACGGTGCAGCAGGTCCTGGCCCGCCGGCGAGAGCGACAGCAGGTTGCGGCGCCCGTCCGAGGGGTCGCGCCGGCGCTGCACCAGACCACGGCGCACCAGCCGGCTCACCATCTCGGCCATCGTCGCCTTGTCCAGCGAGGCCAGCTCACCGACCGTGCGCTGGTCGGCGCCCGGTTCCAGTTCGAGCGCGTCCAGCACCGCGTACTGCGGAGCCGTCAGCTCCGCACCGACGTGCTCCGACCAGAGTTTGGTGTGCACCTGCTGGCCCACCCTGATCAGGTAGCCGATCGCCCGCTGCGCGTCCAGTATCGGCCGTGTGTCGGAGAACACGGCGACCGCGGCGGGCTCCAGCCTGGCTATCTTGGCCATCACCCGCACGATCTCCACCTGCTCCTCCGCCGTCAGCGGCTCGAACAGGGTGCGCTGCACGCGGACCACACCGCCGGTGGCCTCACGCACCGCCTGGGCACCGCTCTGCGAGAGAGCGAGCAGTTTTCGCCGGCCGTCGGCCGGGTCACGCCTTCGCAGCACCAAGCCGCGGCGGACCAGCCGCGCGACCATCTCCGCCATCGTCGCCTTGTCCAGCGAGGCTCGCTCGCCGACCGTCCGCTGGTCGGCACCCGGTTCGAGGGCCAGGACCAGCAGGACGGCGAACTGCGGAGCCGTGAGATCGGCTCCGACATGCTCGGACCACAGCCTGGTGTGAACCTGCTGTGCAACGCGAATCAGGTGTCCGGGCGACTGTTGCAGTCGCGCGGACACGCGGGTCGTCGGGATCTCCCCCAGCACCATGTATCCGTCCCGATGTCACACCCGGTGTGTGTGGGACACCCGGGTGGGGCAGTAACGGCGAGTGGGCGTCCAGCTATGAGGGAGGGCGCTCCAGCCGTGCAGCCGGTGGCTGCTGGCGGACACTATACAAACGGCGGGCCCTTGCTGGCAGGCAGGGGCGGATAGTAGACGCAGGTTCGGCAACATTGGCATATTTACGCGCCCGCCACGCCCTCTCGGTAACCCGTTCTCAGTAGAAAGCCGACCGGTCGGTCCTTACCGACCGTCACCCGCGACTCTCCGACCCTGTTCGCCCTCCCTACTCGCGGGTAGGGTGTGGCCACCCTCCCCGGGGCGCTCCCCGCGGAGACCACCCCGAGAGAGACGAGAGCGAGCATGACCGAGCAGAGCACCGCCCCCCGGGTCGCCGTCGTCACCGGCGCCGCCCGCGGCCTGGGCGCCGCCACCGCCGTGCAACTGGCCTCCGACGGCTACGCCGTGGCCGTCCTCGACCTGGACGAGACCGCCGGGAAGGACACCGTCGACCGGATCACCGCGGCCGGCGGCCGGGCCCTGGCCGTGGGCGCCGACGTCTCGGACGCCGACCAGGTGCAGGCCGCCGTCGACCGGGTGGCCGCCGAGCTCGGCGCCCCCGTGGTGCTGGTCAACAACGCGGGCGTGCTCCGCGACAACCTGCTCTTCAAGATGTCCGAGTCCGACTGGGACACGGTCATGAACGTCCATCTGCGCGGGGCCTTCCTGATGACCCGCGCGGTGCAGAAGCACATGGTGGACGCCGGTTTCGGCCGCATCGTCAACCTGTCCTCCTCGTCCGCCCAGGGCAACCGCGGCCAGGCCAACTACTCGGCCGCCAAGGCCGGTCTGCAAGGCTTCACCAAGACTTTGGCCATTGAGCTGGGCAAGTTCGGCATCACCGCCAACGCCGTGGCCCCCGGCTTCATCGCCACCGACATGACCGCGGCCACCGCAGCCCGGGTCGGCATGGACTTCGAAGACTTCAAGCGGGCTGCGGCCTCCCAGATCCCGGTCCAGCGGGTCGGTCTGCCTGAGGACGTCGCCCACACCATCTCCTTCCTCGCGAGCGAGGGCGCCGGCTTCGTCTCCGGGCAGGTGATCTACGTCGCGGGCGGCCCCCTCGACTGAGCACGGAACCTACACAGGGTTACCACGGAGTGGGAAGCCGGCCGCGCCGGCCGCCCACTCCGTTTTCTTTACCGGGGCTTTTGCAGAATCATTCGAACACCACACTGGCATTCGATCCGAGAATCGCGGAAATCACTCCCCGGGCGGACCTCTCCCCGCCAATTGTCGATTTCACGGGAAAATGACAAATCCCTCCGGAATAGCCCCGGCCGGATGGGTAAGGTCACCCCCGTGCAAGCCCCGAGTACCCCCGCGCCCTATCCGAACCAGGGGCCGGAGCAGCTCACCACCACCCACCGCGAGCGCCCGAGCCCCGAACGAGCCCACCGCCGCGAGCCCGGCTGGCCGCCGATGGGCCGCCGACAGGCCGCCCTGCTCGCCGTGACCTGCGTCGCCTACCTGCTGGTCCTGGCCGGTGTCCTGCTCAACACCGCCCTGGTCGACCTCGACTGGTCGGTCCGGCTGTTCCGCCCCTACGAACGCTGGCCCAGCCTGGAACCGCTGCTCGACACCTGGGTGGTCGCCGGGCAACGCGGCCCCTCCGCCATCGCCGCCTTCGTCTGGCTCGGCTGGCGCGCGCACCGGCTGGGGCGGCTGCGCCCGCTGCTGGTGATGGCCGTCGCGCTGCTGCTGCTCAACGTCACGGTCGGCGCGGTCAAGATCGTCACCGGCCGGCTCGGCCCGCACTACGCCCAGTACGTCGGCTCGCCCGAACTGTTCTCCGGCGGCACCATCTTCCCGTCCGGTCACACCGCCAACGCGGTCGTCACCTGGGGCGTGCTCGCCTACCTCGCGGTCCGCTGGCGGCGCACCGGCGCGGTGATCGCCGCCGCCACCGCCTGCTCGATCGGCCTGACCACGCTCTACCTGGGCACCCACTGGGTCACCGACGTGCTGGCCGGCTGGGCCGCCGGACTGCTGGTACTGCTCTCGCTGCCGCTGCTGGAGCCGCTGGTCGTCGCCGCCGAACAGCGGTTGGCCCGTCGGCCGGGCCCCTGAGCCCGCACGCCACGACCACCGCGGCCACCGGCCACCCCGGCCGCCGGAAAGGTCGACCACCGGGAGGGCGGCCCTACCCCTCCCAGCTACGCTCGACCACGCCGTCGCGCACCGCGAGGTTGAGCCGGCCCTCACGGTGGTCCATGGTCATCATCGCCCCCGGCTCCAGCACCCGGACCGAGGCCCAGCCGTGCCGCCGGGCCAGCTCCCGGGCCCGTTCGATCCGCAGCCCCGCGTAGCCCTCGGCGTCCGCCGCCGCGTCCGACCCCGTCATCGCGTCTCCCCCGCTCTCCCCCACGGACGTACGCTGGAATCGTAGCCCCCACCCGCGCGGCCCGGAGGTGAACGGCCATGCGCACCACCACTCCGCGACGGCCGTGGCGCAGCGGCACCGAGCCGGCCACCGCCCGCAGCGACCTCAAACTCCGCTACCTGCTGTCGCTCACCTTCACGCCGCTGTTCGCGCTCGCGACGGCGGGCTTCGCGATCTGGGCGGCGGCCTCCCCCGCCAACGGCGCCCCCAGCCAGGGGACCCTCACCGGCTTCGCCATCGCCTGCGGCCTGCTCACCCTGTTCGCCACCGTCGATCTCGTCGTGGTCATCCGGCGCCGCCGGACCGAGCTCTGACACGGTGTCTCCCACGGAGTGGGAAGTCGGCCCGGCCGACTTCCCACTCCCGCAACACTCCCGCAACACTCCCGCACCGCCGCCGAGCACCCGCCCAGAACCAGCTCAGCGGCTGCCGACCGCTTGCTTCACCAGCGTCCGCCCGAAGTCCCACATCAGCCCGCTCCCCCGGTGCGCGTCATCCATGATGTCGGTGAAGGCGTCCACGAACCGGTCGACGTCGCGCTCCGTGATGATCAGCGGCGGGATCAGCTTGATCACCTCCAGGTGGTCCCCGGACACCTGGGTCAGGATCCGGTGCCGTTGGAGCAGCGGGACGACCACCATCTGGGCGAACAGCCCCTTGCGCGCCGCTTGCAGAGCCGTCCAGCCGGTGCGCAGCTTGAGCGACTTGGGTCGGCCGAACTCGATGCCGATCATCAGACCCCGGCCGCGCACCTCGGCGAGCAGCTCGTACCGGTCGACCAGTGCGGCCAGCCGCTCGCGCAACTGATCGCCGACCTGACGCGCGTTCTCCACCACCTTCTCCTCGCGCATCACCTCCAGGGTCGCCAGTCCGGCCGCCATCGCCTGGGCGTTGGCACCGAAGCTGGCCGAGTGCACCAGCACCCGGTCCATCGAGGAGTACACCTTCTCGAAGATCCAGCTCTTGCCGAGCGTCGCCCCGACCGGCACGTAGCCGCCGGAGAGCGCCTTGGCCACGCAGACCAGGTCGGGCAGCACGCCCTCCTCGTGCTGGTAGGCGAAGAACTCGCCGGTACGACCGATCCCGGTCTGCACCTCGTCGCAGATCAGCAGCGCCCTGTGCTCATGCAGCAGGGCCTGCGCGGCACGCAGCCAGCCGGGCGGCGGCGCCAGGACGCCCTTGCCCTGGATCGGCTCGACGATCAGGGCGGCGACGTCGCCGCGCTTCAGCTCCCTGGCCAGCGCGCCGAGGTCGCCGAGCGGGATGGCGGTGTCCGGCAGCAACGGGTCGAAGCCCTTGCGGAAACCGCTCTCCCCGTTGACGGAGAGCGAGCCGGTGGTCAGCCCGTGGAAGGCGTGGTCGGCGTACAGGACGCGCCTGCGGCCGGTGGCGTACCGGGCGAACTTGAGCGCGGTCTCCACCGCCTCGGTGCCGCTGTTGCCGAAGAACACCCGGTCCAGCCCGGGCGTGTACGAGAGCAGTCGCTCGGCGAGCAGCCCGGGCAGCGGCGAGCAGTCGAAGCGGACCAGGTCCGGCAGGTCGAGGTCCATCACCTGCTGGATCGCCGATCGCACGACCGGGTGGTGGCGGCCCAGCGCGAAGATGCCGAAGCCGGCCAGCATGTCGAGGTACTCGTTGCCCTCGGCGTCGTAGAAGTACGGGCCCTTGGCGCGCTCGTAGTACTTGTCGAAGCCGATGGTGTGCAGCATGCGCGGCAGCTGCGGGTTGAGGTGGCGGCCGTGCAGTTCGTACCGCTCGGCGCCGCGTTCGGCGATCAGCGCGGCGAGGTCGAAGCTGGCGGCGGTGCGGTCGGGGTCAGCCGGCATGGCGCTGGTTCGCTCCTCGGTTCGGTAGCAGGTTCTTGGCGAAGACGGCGGTCTGGGCGGCGACTCCGGTGCCGGTCAGGCCGGTCTCCTCCAGGATCTCCCCACGCGCGGCGTGGCCGAGGAACTCCTGCGGCAGGCCGAGCACCCGCACCGGCACGTCCACGTCGGCGTCGCGCAGCGCCTGGGCGACGGCGGCGCCGACGCCACCGGTGCGGCCGTTGTCCTCGACGGTGACGACCAGCCGGTGGGCGGCGGCCAGTTCCGGCAGGACCGGGTCGACCGGTTTGACCCAGCGGGGGTCGACGACGGTCGCGGTGAAGCCCTCGGCGAGCAGCAACCGGGCGGCGTCCAGGCAGGCGGCGGCGGTGGTGCCGACCGCGACCAGGAGGATCTCCGACGGCCGGCCGGTGCGCAGCAGGACGTCCATCCCGCCGATCCGTTCGACGGCCGGCACGGCGGGCCCGATGGTGGCCTTGGGGAAGCGGACCACGGTGGGGGCGTCCTCGACCTCGACGGCCTCGCGCAACTGGGCCCGCAGCTGTTCGGCGTCGCGCGGGGCGGCGAGCCTGAGGCCCGGGACGACCTGGAGGATCGACATGTCCCACATGCCGTTGTGCGAGGCGCCGTCGCTGCCGGTGACCCCGGAGCGGTCGAGGACGAAGGTGACGCCGAGCCGGTGCAGGGCGACGTCCATCAGGACCTGGTCGAAGGCCCGGTTCAGGAAGGTCGCGTAGACGGCGACGACCGGGTGCAGGCCGCCGGTGGCGAGGCCGGCGGCGGAGGTGACGGCGTGCTGCTCGGCGATGCCGACGTCGAAGGTGCGGTCCGGGAAGGCCTTGGCGAAGCGGGCCAGGCCGACCGGTTGGAGCATCGCCGCGGTGATCGCCACCAGGTCGGGCCGCTCGGCGCCGAGCGCGACCAGTTCGTCGCCGAACACCGAGGTCCAGGAGACTCCGCCGCTGGGCGAGATCGGCAGGCAGGTGTACGGGTCGATCGGGTTGACGGCGTGGAAGCGGTCGGCCTCGTCCTGTTCGGCGGGCCGGTAGCCGCGCCCCTTGACGGTGAGGCAGTGCACGATGACGGGGCCGCCGAAGTTGCGCGCCTGGCGCAGCGCCTGTTCGACGGCGCCGAGGTCGTGGCCGTCGATCGGCCCGAGGTACTTCAGCCCGAGGTCCTCGAACATGCCCTGGGGCGCGAAGGCGTCCTTGAAGCCCTTCTTGGCCCCGTGCAGCGCGTCGAAGATCGGCTGGCCGACGAGCGGGGTGCGCTGCAGCGCGCCCTTGCCGAGGGCGAGGAAGCGTTCGTACCCCTGGGTGGTGCGCAGGGTGGCCAGGTGGTTGGCGAGGCCGCCGATGGTCTTGGCGTAGGAGCGCTCGTTGTCGTTAACGACGATGACCAGCGGCCGGTCGCGGGCCTCGGCGATGTTGTTGAGCGCCTCCCAGGCGAGCCCGCCGGTGAGCGCGCCGTCGCCGATCACCGCGACGGTGTGCCGGTCGTGCTGGTCGAGCAGTCCGGCGGCCTTGGCGAGGCCGTCGGCGTAGGACAGGGCGGTGGAGGCGTGCGAGTTCTCGACCAGGTCGTGTTCGGATTCGCCGCGCGAGGGGTAGCCGGAGAGCCCGCCCTTCATCCGCAGCCGGGAGAAGTCCTGGCGGCCGGTGAGCAGTTTGTGGACGTAGCTCTGGTGGCCGGTGTCGAAGACGATCCGGTCGTACGGGGAGTCGAAGACCCGGTGCAGGGCGATGGTCAGCTCGACCACGCCGAGATTGGGCCCGAGGTGGCCGCCGGTGCGGGTGACGGCGTCGATCAGGAACGCGCGGATCTCGTCGGCGAGCAGCGGGAGTTCGGCCGCCGGAAGCTTTCGCAGTTCGGCCGGTGACGTGACGCTGGAGAGCAGTGACATGGGTACACCTCACGACTCGGAGTGGCGCGGTGGTGCCGCCGCCCGGCGGGGGCGGGGCCGGCCCGGGCGCGGGGCCCGGGCCGGACGGGGTGTCCTCGGGAGCGGTGGCGCGGTCGAACGACCGGCTCAGTGGCCGCGGTTGGCACCGATGGTCTCGGTGATGGCGCGCAGCGACTCCTTGAGCGAGCCCATGGTGGCGAGTACGGCGGTCGGCTCGTAGCCGCAGTGCGCCATGCAGTTGGCGCAGCGCGGGTCCTTGCCGCGGCCGTACTTGCTCCAGTCGGTCTTCTCGACGAGTTCGCGGTAGGTGGGCACGTAGCCGTCGGCCATCAGGTAGCAGGGCCGCTGCCAGCCGAACAGCGAGTAGTTGGGGATGCCCCAGGGGGTGCACTCGAAGTCGGCCTTGCCCTCCAGGAAGTCCAGGAAGAGCGGGCTGTGGTTGAGCCGCCAGCGGCTCCGGTTGCCGCCGGCGAAGGCCTTGCGGAAGAGCTCCCGGGTCTGGTCGACGCCGAGGAAGTGCTCCTGGTCGGGGGCCTTCTCGTAGGCGTAGGCCGGGGAGATCATCATCTCGTCGACCTTGAGCTCGTCGTTGAGGAAGTCCAGCACCTCGATGATGGTCTGCGGGGTGTCGGTGTTGAAGAAGGTGCTGTTGGTGGTGACCCGGAAGCCGCGCCGCTTGGCCTCCTTGATCGCCGCCACCGCCTCGTCGAAGGTGCCCTCCTTGGCCACCGACTCGTCGTGCCGCTCGCGCATGCCGTCGATGTGCACGGCGAAGGTGAAGTACGGCGAGGGCTTGAACTTGTCCATCTTCTTGCGCATCAGCAGCGCGTTGGTGCAGAGGAAGACGTACTTGCGGCGCTCGACGAGCTGGCGGACGATCTCGTCGATCTGCGGGTGCATCAGCGGCTCGCCGCCGGCGATCGAGACCATCGGGGCACCCGACTCCAGGACCGCGCCGACCGCCTGGGCCACCGGCATGCGCTGCTTCAGCACACCCGCCGGGTGCTGGATCTTGCCACAGCCCTCACAGGCGAGGTTGCAGGCGAACAGCGGCTCCAGTTCGACGATCAGTGGGAACTTGTCCCGGCGCTTGAGCAGCTTCTGCTGCATGAGGTAGGTGCCGACCCGCACGGTCTGGCGCAACGGCATGGCCATGGCTAGCTCGCCTCCTGGGGGAGCGTCGAGGATGTGGGGTGGTTCAGGTCCGCGGGGCCGGGCCGGGACTCCTGCCGGTACCAGTCGACCAGGGCGGGTACCGCCGCCCGCAGGGTCCGCCAGGCACGCACCCCGGCCGGGAGGGTGCCGGGCCGCAGCAGTTCGCGCTCGGGGGTGTCCACGACCACCCGCAGGACGGCGGCGGGCAGCGTCGGCCGCCGTTCCCGCAGCGCGGCCAGCACGGCGGCGGCCTCCATGTCGACGGCGAGCGCGCCCTGGAGGTGCAGGGCGCGCCGTTCGAGGCCGCGGACGACGTGGTCGGCGGTGTGGTGCACCCCGGCGTGCGCGGTCAGGCCGAGTTCCTTGAGGGCCCTGGCAAGCTCCGGCCCGGAGTCGACGGGGTACAGGTGCCCCTCCGCGTCGCGCACGCCGTCGGCGACCACGATGTCGCCCGGCAGCACGCCCGGGCCGACCGCGGCGCCGAAGCCGGCCACCACGACCGCGCCGTAGCCGCCGGGGGCGGAGCCGAGCAGCCGGCGGACGGTCAGCGCGGCCCGCCGCCGGCCCATGCCGGTGCGCACCAGCACCGGCGGCCCGCCGGCCGCACCGCGCCAGTCGCCACCGCGCAGCGCCCAGACCTCGGGTCCCAGCGCGCAGAGCACCAGCAGCGGGGCGGTGGTCACCGCGCCGCCCCGATCGCCGGGGTGTCGCCGTTGCGGCGGCCGAGGGCGGGGCTGCCGTGCAGGTAGCGGCCGAGCGCGGTGACCGGGAAGACCAGCCGGTACAGGTGGTAGTTGATGGAGAAGTCCCACGGGAAGCCGGTGCCGGTGAACTGCGGCTCGTCCCAGGTGCCCTCGGGCAGCTGGGTGCGCACCAGCCAGTCCACGCCGTGTTCCACCGCCGGGTTGGCCCGGCCGTCCGGGCCCTCGCCGGCCGCGAGCAGCGCCATCAGCGCCCATGCGGTCTGCGAGGCGGTGGAGTCGCCGCGCCCGGCCCAGCGGGCCGGGTCCTCGTAGGAGCGCATGTCCTCGCCCCAGCCGCCGTCGGTGTTCTGCCGGTCCTCCAGCCAGCGGACGGCGCGCCGGATCGCCGGGTGCTCGTCCGGGACGCCGGCCGCGACCAGGGCGGGCAGCACCGAGCCGGTGCCGTAGATGTAGTTGGTGCCCCAGCGGCCGAACCAGGAGCCGTCCGCCTCCTGGTTGTGCAGCAGCCACTCGACGCCGCGCCGGGTGCGCCGGTCGCGGGCCCGGCCGGTCTCGGCGAGCATCTCCACCACGTGGGCGGTGACGTCGGCGGACGGCGGGTCGACCACCTCGCCGAAGTCGCAGAACGGCAGCTTGTTGGGCAGCGTGCTGGTGTTGTCGACGTCGAAGGCGCCCCAGGCGCCGTTCTTGGACTGCATGCCGAGGTTCCAGAGCACGCCGCGGTCCATCGCCGCATCGACCTTGGCCGGGTCAGGGTGGTCGACCCGGCCCAGCGCGAGCACCACCTCGGCGGTGTCGTCGATGTCGGGGTAGGTGTCGTTCTCGAACTCGAAGGCCCAGCCGCCGGGGGCCAGCGTGGGCCGCTGGACGGACCAGTCGCCGTCCTTGCGGATCTCCTCGCCGAGCATCCAGTCGACGGCCGAGACCAGCGCCGGGTGGTCGGCCGGCAGCCCGGCGTCGACCAGCGCGATGGTGGCCAGGCAGGTGTCCCAGACCGGGGACTGGCAGGCCTCCAGCCAGCGCCGGCCGTCCTCGGTGTGCACGGTGAAGCGGTCGAAGGAGGAGAGTCCGGCCTGCATCACCGGGTGCTCCAGCTCGTAGCCCTCCAGGTGCAGGGCGATCAGCGAGTACACGGCGGGCGGCTGGATGCCACCCCAGCAGCCGTCGGCCTCCTGCCGTTCGACGATCCAGCGGCAGGCCTGGGAGACGGCGAGCCGGCGCAGCGGGCGCAGGGCGCGGTGGTGGTAGGCGTGCAGGACCTTGTCGAGGCGCTCGAAGAGGCCGTCCCAGCTGGTGGCGGGGGCGAGCGGCCGGTCGGGGTAGGGGTGGTCCGGGTCGGTGTGCAGCTCGGTGAGCGGGAAGGGCGCCGGACGGACGGGGCGGTGGGCCGAGACGACGGTCAGCGGGACGATGGTCTGGCGGGCCCAGCAGCCGAAGGCGTAGATGTTCAGCGGCAGCCACTTGGGCAGGAAGATGATCTCGGGCGGCATCTCGGGGAGCCGTTCCCAGGGCCACCAGCCGAAGAGCGCGAGCCAGATCCGGGTGAAGACCCGGGCGGCCGCGATGCCCCCGGCGGAGCGGACGTACCGTGCGGCGGCCACCATGTGCGGGGCCTCGGGGTCGTCGCCGGCGAGTTTGAGGGCGACGTACGCCTCGACGGTGGTGGACAGTTCGGCCGGCCCGCCGTGGAAGGTGGCCCAGGTGCCGTCCTCCCGCTGCTGGGACCGGATCCATTCGGCGGTGGCCTTGGTCTGGTCCTCGGTCCGGATCCCGAGGAACTGCCGCAGCAGTAAGTCCTCGGCGTCCATGGTGACGTTGGTCTCCAGGTCGCCCTTCCACCAGCCCTCGGAGCTCTGCAGCGAGAGCAGGTGGGTGGTGGCGCGGGCCAGTGCCTCCCGCGCGTCGGCCGCTCCGAGGTCCGCCTCACCGGCCGGCCGGAGCTGGTCGGTGTCTTCGGGCTGCCACCGCCCGGCGCCCAGGAGGGTCGGGGGGCGGTCGCCCACCGCGACCGGCTCGGAATCGTACTCAGGGTCGAGCCGGCCGTCCGCGGTTGCTGTCAACGTAACGTCACCTCTCTCGTACCACCACGAATTCGGCGAGTGCGACGAAGTGCTCGCGCACCTCGTCGGACATGGGCACCTCGTCCAGGGCGGCGAGGGCAGTCGTGTGCTGGCGGCGGGCTTCCTCCTGGGTCCAGGCGCGGCCGCCGGCCTCCTCGATCAGCGCGGCCCGGGCGGCGAGCTCGGGCTCGCCCTCCTCGCCGCGGCCCTTCGGGTCGGCCAGCTGCTCGGCGAGCCGGCGCGAGGCCGCGCCGCCCTCGGCCAGCGCGGCGGCGACCGGCAGGGACTTCTTGCGCTGGCGCAGATCGCCCCAGTGCGGCTTGCCGGTGACCTCGGTGGCGCCCCAGATGCCGAGCAGGTCGTCCACCGCCTGGAAGGCCAGGCCCAGGTGGTGGCCGTAACGCTGGAGCGGTTCGGAGACCTTGTCGTCGGCCCCGGCCAGGACGGCGCCGATCGCCGAGGCGGCCGCCAGCAGCGCCGCGGTCTTGCCGCCCTCCATCTCCAGGCACTCGGCGACGGTGACGCTGTCGCGCTGTTCGAAGGCGACGTCCATGGCCTGGCCGTCGATCAGTCGGCGGGTCGCCGTGGTGAGCAGCCGGACGGCGCGTGCGGCGTCGGTGGGGCTCGTACCGCCGGTCACCGCGGCGTCGAGCAGCACCTCCGTGCCGAGCGTCGCCAGGGCGTCGCCGGCCAGGATCGCCTGGGCCGGACCGAAGACCGTCCAGGCGGTGGCCCGGTGCCGTCGGGTCTCGTCACCGTCCATCAGATCATCATGGAGCAGGGAGAAGTTGTGCACCAGTTCAACCGCGACCCCGCCCGGCACGCCGACCTCGGCGGCGGCGCCGGTGGCCCGGGCGGAGAGCAGGGCCAGGGCGGGGCGCACGGCCTTGCCGCCGTCGCCCTTGGCCGGGGTGCCGTCCCGGTCGATCCAGCCGAAGTGGTACGCGGCGACGGTGTCCATCGGTGCGGCCAAACGGGCGACGGCGGACCGTAGCGGCGGGGTGCAGAGCGTGCGGCTGCGGGCCAGCAGCTCCGGCACCGAGACCGGTTCGGCGTGCGCCGTGCCTCCGACGGCGATGCCGGTGCGTGACTCCACGTGCGTTCCCTCTCCCTCGTGGTGCCGGACCGCCCGGGGCGGCCGGGTGCTTGCGCTGTCGGTGCGGCTGGTGTCGATGTGGCCGGTGTCGGTGCGGCCGGTGTCGGTGCGGCCGGTGTCGATGCGGCTCGGGTCGGTGCGGCTGGTGCCGGTGTCACCGCTGTCAGTGCCGCCGGTGCGGCCGGTGTCGTTTCCGCCGGTGCGGTCGACGGGAGGCCCGCCGGCTCTGGCGGGGTCCCCGGCGGCGCCCGCCGTCACCGGGGCCACCTCCCGTCGCCCCGGTCCGCCGGGAACCGACTGCCGGCCGCGGCGAGCGCCGCGTCGGCCGCGGCGTGGCCGCTGCGCACGGCCCCCTCCATGGTCGCGGGCCAGCCGGTGGCCGTCCACGCGCCGGCCAGCAGCAGGCCGGGGACGTCCGTGCGGGCCGACGGGCGCAGCAGCGCGCTGCCGGGCGCCGGGTCGAAGGTGGCGGTGCGCTCGCGGGTGACGAAGAAGTCCAGCACCTCGGCCCCGGCGGCGGCCGGGAGCAGCCGGGCCAGCTCCGGCAGGTACCGGCGGCGCAGCTCGGCGACCGGCAGGTCGATCTCGTCCTGGACGGCGGACTGCGAGAGCGCCAGGTACTGGGCGCCGGGGTGGGCCCGGCCGAGCCCGGTGCCGGCCAGGCCGGAGTGCGCGGTGCGGTCGAAGACCCACTGCACCGGGGAGCCGAGGGCGGCGAAGAACGGCCGGCGCAGCACCTTGCGGTCGTAGACCACGTGCACGTTGAGGATCGGCGCGGTGCCGAAGTCGGCCAGCCGGTCCTGGCCGGGGAGGGCGTTCGGGGGCAGCAGGGCGGCCGCGCTGTCCTGGGCGCCGGCCAGCACGACGGTCTCGGCGGCGAGCGGCTCCGCGCCGCCTTCCAGATGGACGGCGTGCTGGGGCACCGCCGGCTTGAGCTCCGTCACGCGGGCGCGCAGCAGTACCTTCACGCCCGCGCGTTCCAGCTCGGCGAGCGCCCGGTCGTGGTGGATCACGCCGAGCGGGACGGCGGCCATGCCGATGTCGGAGGCGCCCGGATCGGAGAGCAGGCCGGTCTTGAAGACCATCGCCGCCAGCGCCAGCGACACCTGGTCGGCCCGGGCGTTCAGGGTGGCGACGCCGACCAGGTCCCAGAGGGCGGCGAGGGTGTTCGCATTCTGCCCGTTGCGGCGCAGCCACTCGCCGAAGGAGATCTCGTCCAGTGCCGGGTCGGCGAGGTCCAGGCCCTGGAGCGCCAGCGCGCCGCGGACCACCCGGGCGCGGTCGGCCGGCCCGAGGTGCGGGTAGCGGGCGAGGCTGCCGGCCAGGTGCAGCGGGACGGGCAGGCCGGCCCGGCGCAGCCGCCCGAGGGTGCGCACCGGGGCCGCGTCCGGCCCGGCGACGGAGAGCACCGGGACGTCCAGCCGGTCCTGTACGTGGACCAGCCGGGCGGCGCCGAGCCGCTCCAGCAGGCCGCGGTAGGCGGTGCAGCAGCGCAGGTAGACGTGCTGGCCGTTGTCGACGGTCAGCTCGCCGCGCTGGAAGGAGAACGCCAGCCCGCCGAGCCTGGGCCGCCCCTCGACCAGCGTGACCCGGTGGTCGGCCTCGGCCAGCCGCAGCGCGGCGGTGATCCCGGCCAGGCCGCCGCCGACCACCACGGCGGCCGGGCGCGCGGCATCGGCTCGCCCGGTCATCGACCCTCCCCCTCGCGATTGCTGGACCGCCCTGCGGCGGTCGCTCCGGCCGGCACGCTCGTGACCGGCCCGGTCCTGGTCAACACTGCTCTGCCCGCTTGTGATTCCCCGCTGACACAGCGTGACAGAACTGCGGTGAGAATCAAGAACGCCCCCCGGCGAGCCCGGAAAGCGCGACGTACGCCTTCTCCCAGCCCGGCAGCGAGACCCGGCCGCGCAGGACGGACTCGGGGTCGGCGGCGATCCGGCCGAGCAGCCGGTGGTAGATCCCCGCCATCGCGGCGGTGCAGGCCCGGCTTCGGCGGTCGAGCATCGGCAGCAGCCGCAGGCCCTCCTCGAAGGCGGCCTGGGCGCGGGCGGCCTCGAAGGCCACCAGGCCGGTGAAGTCGGCGCCGACCGGCGGCCTGGGCAGCGCGAAGCCCTGCTCGCAGCCGAACCGGGCCAGGTCCTCGGCGGGCAGGTAGGTGCGGCCGTTCAGGGCGTCCTCGCGCAGGTCGCGCAGGATGTTGGTGAGCTGCAGGGCCAGGCCCAGGGTGTCCGCGTAGCCCGCGCCGCGCTCGGGGTCGTCGCAGCCGTACACGCCGAGCGAGAGCCGGCCGACCGAGCCGGCCACGCAGCGGCAGTAGACCTTCAGTTCCTCGTAGGTCTGGTACTCGGCGCCCTTGAGGTCCATCTCGACGCCGTCGATCAGTTCGTCGAAGCCGCCGAGCGGGATCGGGAAGCGCCGGGCCGCGTCGGCCAGGGCGACCTTGATCGGGTCGGTGTCGTCCTCGGCGACCACCCCGGCGCGGACCTCGTCCACCAGTTCCCGGGTGCGCACCAGCGCCTCGGCCTTGCGGTCGGACGGAAGGTCCCCGTCGCCGATGTCGTCGACCCGGCGGGCCAGG
Source organism: Kitasatospora sp. NPDC059812 (assembly GCF_042732075.1). Lineage (NCBI taxonomy): Bacteria > Bacillati > Actinomycetota > Actinomycetes > Kitasatosporales > Streptomycetaceae > Kitasatospora > Kitasatospora sp. NPDC059812. Next base: position 11,164 of record NZ_JBHWIO010000047.1, on the reverse strand, counting down.
GCGTAGAGAGCCGACATGGCCAGCCGCTTGGGTTCGGGCAGCAACCGGATGCCGTAGCTGAAGTTGCGTGCCTGAAGTCCGGTGACTGCCTCGCAGTACCGGTACGCCGCCATGACCTGGGCCGACGCCAGTGGTGATGCCGCCACTCGGGCGTTCACCTTCCCTTCGCGAAGATTGCCGCCGCCTTCGCTGCGAGGCGGCGCTTGTTCGGCTTCGCCTGCTGCGCGAGCACGTCGTACCCGGCGTCCTCAATGGCCGCCAGGGCCACGTACCCGCCGGCGGTGAATCCCGCCAGGAGCAGTCGAAGCCTCCCCCGAACCGTACCTACCAATGGCGCGCCGCGGTCGAGCAGGGTGCGGGCCCGCTGCACCTCGAAGGCGATCAGCTCGCGCACCGGGCCGCTGGCGGTGGGGGCGGCGAGGTCCGCCTCGGTGACGCCGAACCGGGCGAGGTCCTCGGCGGGGAGGTAGATCCGCCCGTGGGCGAGGTCCTCGGCGACGTCCTGAAGGTGTTCGACCACCTGGAGGGCGCTGCAGATCGCGTCGGACAGCTCGATCCGCTCGGGGGTGGCGACGCCGGCGATGGCCAGCACCAGGCGGCCGACCGGGTCGGCGGAGAGGGTGCAGTAGCCGATCAGGTCGTCGTAGCCGGCGTAGCGGGTGGTGGTCTGGTCCACCCGGTTGGCCACGATCAGGCGGCGGAACGGCTCCGGGGTGAGCCCGTGCCGGTCGACCAGCGGCACGAGGCTGTGCAGCAGCGGGTGGCGGGGGCCCTCGGAGGCCCCCGGGTGGAGCGCCGCCTCGAAGACCCGGTCGAGATCGCGCTCCAGTCCGTCCAGCAGTGCGAGGCGGAAGGCGACCTCCTGCGGACTCGGCGGGCCGGACTGGGCCGAAGGGGTGGCGGGAGGCGTGGCCTCGACCCCGAGCAGGGCGGCGGTGGCGGCCGGATCGGCCAGGTCGCCGTCGCCGGCGTCGTCGACCAGCCGGGCGTAGCCGTAGACGGCCATCAGGTCGTCGCGCCAGGCCGCGGGCAGGAAGAACGGGGCGACCGGGAAGTTCTCCGCGCCCGCCTTGTCCAGGGTCTCCCCCGCGGAGCGGTTCACCGACGTATCTCTGGGCTGGGCCGAAGCCGACACTGCTGTCACTCCCCCGTTCTACACCGCTGGGCATCACCGGCCCGACTCGGACACGCGTCCGAGCGGGGGCGCCACCTCCGGCACACCGCCCCCGCGCATACAGCCTGACACCACGGGGCGCGCCGGAGAAGAGCGCCCCGCCCGGCGCACGGGGGCGCTCACCCCCGCGGCGGCGGGCCACCCGGGGCACCGACGGGGGCGCACGAACAGGGGGCCGGCCCCGGAAATCCCCGGAACCGGCCCCCTGGACGGCCTGTTATTACGGGCGTTCGCCGCGCTCGTAGCGGCCGACGACCTCTTCGGTCGGGCCGTCCATGATCAGCTCGCCGGCCTCGATCCAGATCGTCCGCTCGCAGACCTCGCGGATCGAGCTGTTGTCGTGGCTGACCAGGAAGACCGTACCGGCGGACTTGCGCAGTTCGTCGATCCGCTTCTTGCTGCGCTGCTGGAACGCCTGGTCGCCGGTGGCCAGCGCCTCGTCGATCAGCAGCACGTCGTGGGTCTTCGCGGCGGCGATGGCGAAGCGCAGGCGGGCGCCCATGCCGGAGGAGTACGTGCGCATCGGCAGCGAGATGAAGTCGCCCTTCTCGTTGATGCCGGAGAACTCGACGATGTCCTCGTAGCGGCTGCGCACGTCGGCCGGCGCCATGCCCATCGCCAGGCAGCCGAGGATGACGTTGCGCTCACCGGTGAGCTCGTTCATCAGCGCCGCGTTCACGCCCAGCAGCGAGGGCTGGCCGTTGGTGTAGATGCCGCCCTTCTCGGTCGGCAGCAGGCCCGCGATGGCGGCCAGCATGGTCGACTTGCCGGAGCCGTTGGAGCCGATCAGGCCGATCGCCTCGCCCTTGTAGGCGGTGAAGCTGACGCCGCGCACGGCGTGCACCTCGCGCACGCCCGCGGAGCGCTTGCGGCTGATGATGCGGCTCATCGCCGAGGTGGCGCTGCCCTTGCCGGAGCCGGCGCCGTGCACCCGGTAGACGATGTGCACGTCGTCGACGACGACGGTGGGCTCGCGGGCGACGTCCGCGTCCCGGACGGTGTCCAGCTTGCTCAGTTCGACGTCAGCCACGGCCGTACTCCTCCTCGGCCTTCCAGAAGAAGACGTATCCGATCACGAACATCACGACCGCCCACCCAATGCCGTAGGTCCACTGGTGGAGCGGGAGTTCCTGGTGCTGGGGCTGGTGCTTGTTGTAGATGATCGGCGCGAAGGCGTGCCGCAGCAGGTCCATGTAGACCGAGGCCGGGTTGAGGGCCATCAGCGTCTGGATGTACTTGGGCCACTCCTGGATCTTGTCCTGGATGCTGAACATCACGCCGGACAGGAACATCCAGGCCCGCATCACGAAGGGGATCAGCTGGGAGATGTCGCTGGTCTTGGAGCCGAGCCGCGCCATGACCAGGGCGATGCCCGTGTTGAACATCATCTGCAGCACCAGGGCCGGGATGATCAGCAGCCAGGTCCGGCCCGGCTTGATGCCGCTGACCAGCACGGTGCCGACCAGCACCACCATCGAGATCAGCAGCTGCTGGAGCTGGATCACGGTGAACGCGATCGGCAGCGAGGCCCGGGGGAAGTGCAGCGCGCGGATCAGCCCGAGGTTGTCGGCGATCGCCCGGGTGCCGGACTGCACCGCGTTCTGGGTGAACTGGAAGACAAAGACACCGATGCAGAGCCAGGCGATGTAGGTGTCCGGCGGGAAGTTGTCCTTGCTCTTCAGGATCACACCGAAGACCAGGTAGAACACCGCGCAGTTCAGCAGCGGCGTCACGACCTGCCACAGCTGGCCGAGCTTGGCGTCGGTGTACTGGGCCACCAGGCGGGCGGTGGCGAAGGCCCAGATGAAGTGGCGCCGGGCCCAGAGCTGCTTGGTGTAGGCAATCAGGCCGGGCCGCCTGCCGCTCACGGCCAGGCCGTACTTGTCCGCAAGCTGCTTGGGGGTCAGGCCCGCGTCCACCCCCCTGGGGGATGAGAGGCTGACGGGTTCACTCACTGTCGACACATTCGTCCTTCACGCGGGATCGGTCGGGGCGGCCGGTCGACGGGGGTCCGCCGGCCTTGCGCCGATGGGGATCCACTGGATCACGGGGAGAGTCCGGCCGGTGTGTGGTCACCGGCCGCAGCGATCGATCATTCGATCAGATGACCGGTGGCCGGCCCAGCCTGGTCAATCGCCAAACGGTACGCCATCGCATGGGCCGCCGCGGACCGCAGGGTTCGCGCCAGCCCGCCCGGAACCCGCCCCACCAGGCCTTCAGCGCCTCCGAGGAGGGGCGGCGGGCCAGGGTCAGCAGGAACCAGGTTCCCAGATAGAGAGGCACCAACAGGGCCGGAAGGTTCCGTCTGGCGAGCCAAACCCTGTTACGGGCAATGTTGTGGAAGTAGGTGGCGTGCCGGGCGGGCGAGGTCGTCGGGTGGTGCAGCACCACGTCCGCGCGGTAGTCGATGGCCCAGCCGGCGTCCGCCGCGCGCCACGCGAGGTCGGTCTCCTCGTGGGCGTAGAAGAACTCCGCGGGCAGCTGCCCGGCCTGCTCGAACACCGCGCAGCGCACGGCAGTCGCGCCGCCCAGGAAGGTGGTCACCCGGGACGAGCGCAGCGGGTCGCTGGCGCGCAGCCGGGGGACGTGCCGACGCTGGGTCACGCCGGTGTCGGGGTCGGCGATCCGGAAGGCCACGATGCCCAGCTCCGGGTCGGCGGTGAAGGCCTCGCGCAGCAGGCGGGCCGAGTCGGTACGCGGCAGGTGCCCGTCGTCGTCCAGGAAGAGGACGGCGTCCACGTCCCGGCCGTCGCGGCCGAACAGCTCGATGCCGACGTTGCGCCCGCCCGGGATGCCGAGGTTCTCCGGCAGCTCGACGCTGCGCACGCCCTCCGGCAGCGGCGGCAGCTCGGCGCCCTGGCCCACCACGGCCAGCTCGACCGCCGCGCCCTCCTGGGCGCGCACCGAGTCGATCAGGGCGGCCAGTTCCTCGGGGCGGTTGCCCATGGTGATGATGACGGCTCCGAGGCGGAAGCTCTCCGCGCTGGTCGGGGCGCTCATCGCAGCCTGCTGGAGAGGACGATGCTCAGCAGGTGCAGCACGGTCTGCAGCATGGCGATCGCCGCCAGCGCCACCACCGCGATCCGGGTGAAGAACAGCCCGCCGTGGACGGCGTCGGCGATCCCGGCCGCGAGGATCAGCAGCGAGGCCTCGACCGCGCCGACCAGGCGGTGGAACTTCAGGAAGGAGGCCGCCCGGCGGGCCTTGGCCACCGAGGACGAGCGCGGCACCGCGGCGCTGTCCTCGACCGCCGTCAGGCCGCTGCGGGCCCGGGCCACGTCCACCAGGTCCGTCTCGGACTTGATCAGGATCGCGCCGAGCGCGGCCAGCGTGCCCAGGAACGCCCACTCCCAGTGCGAGCCGCCGCCCTCGCGGTGCAGCAGGTCGGTGGCGCGCAGGCCCAGCCCGGTGAGCAGGGCCGCCTCGGACATGTAGTGGCCGACCCGGTCCAGGTAGACGCCGGTGAGCGAGGTCTGCCGGCGCCAGCGGGCCACCTCGCCGTCCACGCAGTCCAGCAGCAGGTAGACCTGGATCAGCAGGGCCCCCAGGACCGCGCCCGCGATGCCCGGCACGACCAGCGCGACGCCGGCCAGGACGCCGGTGAACATCATCAGGTACGTCAGGCCGTTCGGCGTGATCGCCGTCACGGTGGAGAGCACGCGGGTGATCCGCAGCGAGATCCGCCGCATGTACAGGCGCCCGGCCCAGTGCTCGGCGCTGCGGCGCTGGAGCATGCCCTCCGGGTGGATCACCGCGCGCAGTTCCTCGATCGAGGGCCGGCGGGTCAGGTCCACCGGGGGCCGCTCGGCGCCCGCGGTGGAGGGGTCAGCTGTTGACGGCTTGGACATAGTCGGCGTACGCGTCCCTGATTGCTGAGGGGGAGAGGTCGAGGTGCTCAAGGATGGTGAAGCGCCCCGGGCGGGTGTTCGGAGCGTAGTGCACCGCGTCGGTGAACTCCGCCTCGGTGAAACCGATCTGAGCTGCGGTCACCGGCAGTCCATGGCTCGCCAGGCGCTCCACGATCAGACCGGTCAGCTCGCGCTCGCCCCGCAGGAAGCTGGCGAACGCGGCGCCGAGGCCGACCTGTTCGCCGTGCTGGGCGGAACGCTTGGGGTACAGCACGTCCAGAGCATGCGAGATCTCGTGGCAGGCACCCGAGGAAGGCCGGGTGCTGCCCGCGATGTTCATCGCGATGCCGGACAGTACCAGGGCTTCCGCGAGGGCCGTGAGGAGGTCCTGATCCTGAGTGTTACCTGGGTGCCGCAGCAGGTTCTCGCCGGCCGAGCGGGCCATCGCCACGGCCAGTCCGTCCACCGGCTCGCCGGTGACCGCGTGCGACAACTCCCAGTCCGCGCAGGCGGAGATGTTGGAGACCACGTCGCCGATGCCGGCTGCCACGAAGCGCGGCGGGGCCTGCCGGATCACGTCCAGGTCGACGATGATGCCGATCGGGCTGGGCACCCCGTAGGAGCCGCGGCCGGCGTCGTTGTCGAGCGTGGAGACCGGCGAACAGATGCCGTCGTGGGCCAGGTTGGTGGCGACCGCGACCAGCGGCAGGCCGACTCGGGCGGCGGCGTACTTGGCGGCGTCGATGATCTTGCCACCGCCGAGGCCGACCATCGCGTCGTAGTGTCCGCCGCGCACCGACTCGGCCAGGCGCACCGCGCTGTCCAGACTGCCGTCGTCGACGTTGTACCAGTCGGCGCCGGGCAGGGCCGGCTCCAGGCGCCGGCGCATCGCCGCGCCCGAGCCGTTGCTGATCGCCACCGCGATCCGGCCCGAGGCGGACAGCCGCTGGTCGGCGAGGATGCCGCCGAGCGCGTCCAGCGCGCCCGGGCGGACCTCGACGAACAGCGGCGACGGAACCAGCCGGGTCAGTACTGGCACGCGATCTCCCGCGCCTTCGCCAGGTCGTCGTGGTTGTCGACCTCGACCCAGGAGACCTCGCCGATCGGCTGCACGTCGATCCGCAGGCCGCGGTCGACCATCTCCTGGTAGCCGTCCTCGTAGTACAGCTGCGGGTCGCGCTCGTAGGTGGCGCGCAGCGCGTCGGTCAGGTCGGCGGCGGCGGCGGGGTTGATCACGGTGACGCCGATGTACTCGCCGGTGGCCTCGGTGGGGTCCATCAGCTTGGTGATGCGGCGCATGCCGGCGGCCGGGTCGACGACGACCTTCATCTCCTCGTCGGCGAGCTTCTTCACCGTGTCGAGGGCCAGCAGGATGCCGGGGGCGGTGCCGGCCTCGACGAGGCGCTGGTTGCCCTCCAGCATGGTGCGCTGCACGGACGACGGGTGCACGGTGTCGCCGTTGGCCAGCAGCAGGCCCTCGGCGAAGAGCTCGCGGGCGCACCAGAGCGAGTACGCGTTGTTCCACTCCTCGGCCTTGTCGTTCTCGACCAGGTGGAGCTTGACGCCGTACTTGCTCTCCAGGGCGTCCTTGCGGTCGTACACCGCTTCCTTGCGGTAGCCGACGACGATCGCGGCCTCACGGATGCCGACCTCGGCGAAGTTGCCGAGGGTGAGGTCCAGCACGGTCCGCTCCCCGTCGACCGGCACCAGCGCCTTGGGCAGGGTGTCGGTGTACGGGCGCAGCCGGCGGCCGGCGCCGGCTGCCAGAACGAGGCCGATCATGCGGGGTCTCCTGATCCGTCGTGCGGTGCGCGGGGCGGTGCGCGCGGGGTGCCGGGGCACCGGCTTTCCGTCCGGCCGGGCCGCGAATCGGCGCGCCGGTGCCGCCGCGAGTGCGGGCACCGTGCCGTAAGCGATGGTAGGCGACCCGGGCGGCCGACCCGAACGCGGCCGGGGGCCGCGAGGTGACGGGAGGGTGGCGAAGCGGTGATCGAACGCGGGGGCGAGGCGATGATCGAACGAGGGGGCGAAGCGGTGATCGAACGCGACTCGAACGAATGCCGAACAATTCTGCTATTCCGATGACCCTTCCGGGAGCGACTTGGACCCATCTGTGCCCGGAATCGACCTGCGGACGGTCATGATCCGCCCGGTTGTGCGTGGGACCCGTCCCCACCGCCACCCATACGGCAGACTGGAGCCCGACGCCGGCGCCGGTGCCCCCGCTGCGTCCGCTGCACCCGGTGTACCGGACGTACCCCGATGCTTCCGTTGCTCCCCCCTCCCGAAAGAGGCCCCATGCCCCAGAGCCTGCCGACCAACCCGACACACTTCGACTCCGAGATCGACACCGGTCTCGACGTCGAGACGGACGTGACGGTCGCCCCGGGGGCCTCGACCGGGACCGCCGACGCCGGTCCCGAGATCCTGCTGGAACTGGTCGACGACGAGGGCGTCACCACCGGCACCGCCGAGAAGCACTGGGCACACCAGCAGCCCGGCCGGCTGCACCGCGCGTTCTCGGTCTTCCTCTTCGACCGCCAGGGGCGGCTGCTGCTCCAGCGGCGGGCACTCGGCAAGTACCACTCCCCCGGCGTCTGGTCGAACACCTGCTGCGGCCACCCGTACCCGGACGAGCCCCCGTTCGTCGCCGCCGCCCGACGCACCGCCGAGGAGCTCGGCATCGCGCCGGCGCTGCTCTGCGAGGCGGGTACGGTCCGTTACGACCTGCCGGACGAGGCCACCGGGCTGATCGAGCGGGAGTGGAACCACCTGTTCGTCGGGCTGGTGACCGCGCCCGTCGAGCCCAACCCCGACGAGGTGGACGACTACGCCTTCGTGACCGCGCAGGAACTGCGGGAACTGCGCGCCGAGCGGCCGTTCTCGGTGTGGTTCGAGACGGTCTTCGAGGCGGCGCTGCCGGGGATCCGGGAGATCGCCGGGCGGGACTGGTAGGCGGGCGGGACCGGTCGGCGGGCCCGCGGCGCTCAGTCGTCGGTCTCCGGGGGGACGGGCAGCGAGGCCCAGATGACCTTGCCGCCCTCCCCCGTCCGCTCCACGTCGCACACCCCGCCGGCCTGCAACGTCACGCTCTTCACCAGCAGCAGGCCGCGGCCACCGGTCCGCCCGGTGTCGCTCTCCAGCGCCTTCGGCCGGTACGGGTCACCGTCCTCGACCGACACCCGGACCCAGCCCCGGCGGACCGCCAGCTCGGTCGTCACCTCCGGCGACAGCTTCGCCGCGTGCGTCACCGCGTTGCTCACCAGCTCCGAGACGATCAGCAGCACGTCGTCCACCAGCTCCTGGTAGCGCACCCCGGCCATCCCCTGGGCCAGCAGGCGGTCACGGACCGCGTGCCGGGTCAGCGGCACCGAGGCCTCCTCGGCCGGCACCGGGAAGCGCCACACGCCCTCGACCGGTCCGGCGGGTGCGCGTTCCGGCCCGGTGCGTTCCGGCCCGGTGCGTCTTGGGTCGGCGGGTACGCGCTCCGGTCCGGCGCGTCTCGGCTCGGCCTTCGCCGCCCCGCTGATCTGCTCCACGTCCAGCCGCCCTTCGTCCGCGACCCGGGAGTGTCCGCGACCCGGGAATCAGGCGTTCCGCTCATGGCGCCCTCGATCCACAGAGGCTAGGAGAGGCACCGCCGGGACCGTGGCACCGTCGACAACTTGCCCGTGTCGGACCGCTTCCGGCCGGAACGGACCGCGGCCGCCGCCGGGGTCGACCGTTTCCTTCGCGCTCGCCACCGCTTCGGCCGGGGTTCGCGCACCGTGGCGACCCATCCCAGCCAGCCCGACCACCCCGACCGACCCGGACATCCCCCCACCCGGGGAAACGCAGGTGAGAAGCACTCCAGAACCCTGGTAATGTTCTCTCTGTCGCCGAGGGGGCGAGAAAAACCCCGAAGCACACACCCTGTCCGGGTGGCGGAATGGCAGACGCGCTAGCTTGAGGTGCTAGTGCCCTTTATCGGGCGTGGGGGTTCAAGTCCCCCCTCGGACACAACCGAATTCCCCGTGGGATCCGAAAGGAACCCGCGGGGAATTTCTTTTTCCCGGCGCGCCGTCGCCATCCACGGGTTCTCTCGGGTTCTCTCGAGTTCTCGCAGGTCCTCTCGGGTTCTCCGCGCGGACCGGGTGGCCGCTGCGGCGCTCGCGACCCCCGCAACCGCTGTGACCCAGGCGACTTCTGCGGCTGTCGTGACCCGGAAAGCGGACACGAGATGGCAACGATCGGACAGTTTGAGCTTCCCTTGAGGTATTCGCCCGTTTTGGCCCCATAGGCTGTCTCCGTTTGTCCGGAAACCAGCGTAAAAACCACGACACCACCCGATGAAACCCCGAGCGAGAGGACCGATACGTTGAGTGAGCCAGAGTCTCCGACGGCATCACATCAGAACTACCGGCGATCGCTCGGCACCATCAGCCTCACCGCCGTGGGGCTCGGATCGATCATCGGATCCGGGTGGCTGTTCGGCGCCGAGCGCGCCGCCCGGCTGGCCGGCCCCGCATCGATCCTGGCCTGGGTGATCGGGGCCGCCGTGGCACTGACCATCGCGCTCACCTACAGCGAGCTCGGATCGATGTTCCCCAAGGCCGGCGGCATGGTCCGGTACGGCCAGTACTCGCACGGCTCGCTGGCCGGCTACCTCGCCGCCTGGGCCAACTGGATCGCCATCGTCTCGGTCATCCCCGGCGAGGCCACCGCCTCCGTCCAGTACATGAGCTCCTGGCACTTCGGCTGGGCACAGGGGCTGTACAACGGCAAGGAACTCACCCTGAGCGGGGTGGCACTGGCCAGCGTGCTGCTGGTCGGCTACTTCATCCTCAACTGGTTCGCCATCACGATGTTCGCCAAGACCAACACGGCGATCACCGTCTTCAAGGTCATCGTCCCGACCCTGACCGCCGGCGCGCTGCTGTTCGCCCACTTCGACACCGCCCACTTCACCGACCACGGCGGCTTCGCGCCGAACGGCTGGAGCGCCGTGTTCACCGCCGTCGCGGTGTCCGGCATCGTCTGGGCCTTCAACGGCTTCCAGTCCCCGCTCAACCTGGCCGGCGAGGCCCGCAACCCCGGCAAGTCGCTGCCCAAGGCCGTCATCGGCTCGATCCTGATCGCCCTGGTGATCTACGTCGCGCTGCAGATCGCCTTCATCGGTGCCATCCCGGCCGCCGACCTGTCGCACGGCTGGAGCAGCCTCGCCTACACCTCGCCGCTTGCCGACCTCGCGATGGTCTGGGGCCTCAACTGGCTCGCCCTGCTGCTGTACGCGGACGCCTTCGTCTCCCCCAGCGGCACCGGCATGATCTACGCCGCCACCACCTCGCGCATGATCCACGGCGTGCAGGAGAACGGCCACCTGCCGAAGATCTTCGGCAAGGTCGACGCCAAGACCGGCATCCCGCGCCCGGCCCTGGTGCTCAACCTGGTGGTCGCCTTCCTGTTCCTCGCGGTCTTCCGCGGCTGGGGCTCGCTGGCCGAGATCGTCTCGGTCGCCACCGTGATCTCGTACGTCACCGGCCCGGTCGCCGTGATGGCCCTGCGCCGCCTCGCGCCGGACCTGCCCCGGCCGGTCCGGCTGCGGGCCATGCCGATCATCGCGCCCGTGGCGATGGTGTTCGGCTCGCTGGTCCTGTACTGGGCCCGCTGGCCGCTCACCGGCAAGGTCATCCTGCTGATGGCCGCCGGTCTGCCGATCTGGGCCTGGTACGAGCTGCGCAAGCCGTGGGCCGAGCTGAAGCCGCACCTGAAGGCGGGCGCCTGGATGGTCGCGTACCTGTTCGTGATGGCCGGCGTCTCCTGGGCCGGCAGCACCGACTTCGGCGGCCAGGGCTACCTGCCCGAGGGCTGGGACCTGCTGGTCGTCGCGGCCATCGCGCTGGCCTTCTACTACTGGGGCGTCGCCAGCGCCTGGGCCAACCCGTCCCTGGCCGCCGTCCGGCGCGAGCTGGCCGAGGAGGCCGCGGCCGCCGAGGGCTCCGACGGTTCTGCGGGCTCCGGCCAGGAGCCGCGGGAGGCCTCGCGGGCCTGAGGGAGCGCACAAACGCCGCGAGGGCGGCGGGCCGGGCGCGGGCGCCGCCCGGCCCGGGGGGGGCGCGGCGCGGGGCGGGTGTCTAACACACCGCACACACGCGCCCCCGAG
>NZ_JBHWIO010000046.1:49739-66112 GCF_042732075.1 Kitasatospora sp. NPDC059812 | reverse complement strand
CCGACCGAATCGAGGTCGAGCTGATCGCCCCGGACCCGGAGCAACCCCCGCGAGCGCGGGGCCGACGCCGGGTCCGGGAGGTAGCGGCTCACAGGGGGGGGAGCAACCCCCGCGAGCGCGGGGCCGACTCCCGGCGGACGCGGGACAGCTCGACCACCCGGGAGCAACCCCCGCGAGCGCGGGGCCGACATGGTAGCTCCGGGCAGGGGTCAGGGAGCTGTGGAGCAACCCCCGCGAGCGCGGGGCCGACGTCTTGTGGATCTTGATTGCGCGTCAGTCCCGGGAGCAACCCCCGCGAGCGCGGGGCCGATGGAGCGCTACGGAGAACTCGGGGCCCACACGTGGAGCAACCCCCGCGAGCGCGGGGCCGATACTTCCTGACCTGCGGTGATTAGCGGGCGAGGGGCCTGATTGATTCAGTTCGATTGGTAGAGGCGCCGTCGAACAGCCGATGCGTTGTTGCCATCTCTCCTTGCCCCAGGGCTGGTTGTTAGTGCCGTGGCCTACGTTCTCGAAGCGTACTCGCAGGTGGAGGTTGAGACGATGGTTGAGGACCGTTGGCAGCAGCATCCGCCCGAGGTCAGGAGCTGGCTGGGCGTGCTGTGGGGTAGGTCCGTCGGGCACAGTGGGGGCGGCGGTTGATGCCGGGTACCGTCACGGTATGACGACCAGTGACTTCGTTGTGGTGACGACGACCCATGACGACGAGACGAAGGCCCGTGAGCTCGCCTCGGCGGTGATCCGTGACCGCCTGGCCGCGTGTGCGCAGGTCTACCGCATTCAGTCCGTCTACTGGTGGGACGGCGCGGTGCAGGACTCCGTCGAGTGGCGGGTCGACTTCAAGTCCCGGGCGAGTCTGGCTGATCGGCTGTGCGCGCGCATCGTTGAGCTGCACTCCTACGACACGCCGGAGGTCGTCGGGGTGCCGGTGATCACTGGATCGGCCGCCTACCTGGACTGGGTGGCAGCAGAGACGCGAAGCTGACCGGCAGTTACTCCAAGGAGGCCCGGGTCTCGTCTCGAAAGGTCTGGGCCGCCGACGATGCCGGGAGCTGTTCGGCCCTCACCTTCCTGTGGGACCAGGCCAGCGCGAGCGTGGCCCACACGGACAGCCTGCTCGCGGAGGCTGGCGTCCGACAGGCCGGAGCGGCCCCCATGGAGGAGGCCGGCCAGTGGGTGCGAGACGCCACCACCACCATGGACCAGGCCCGGCAAGACGGCACGCTGCGGCTCTGCGCGCACCTGACCAGCATCCAGCCCATGGCGTTGCTGACCGAGGACCCGCGCCGAGTCGTCTGCTGGTCCTGCTACACCGAGGCCCGAGCGACTCGGACCTGTTCGACCCGAGGGTCTCCGGCGGGTTCGGCGTCGCTGCTGGGCGGTGTCGAGTCGATCGTGCGCGGCCCCGCGGTGCTGTACTCGCGGGTGATCTGTGCGTCGTGTGCGGACCTCGGCCATCCGGTGGGGACGTTCGGCAACGGGTGGGGCTGAGGCCCCATCATGGGTGACCCGGCAGGACAGTCACAGAGAGGACGCCATGAGCGCGACCATCCCCCCTAAACGCCAGGGTGCTTGGAGTCGGGGCCGCCGTGAGACCGCGGGCCCAAACCGCGGGCGGCACCCCCTGATGCCGCCGCCGGGCGAGATCCCGATCCTGGCGGACGAGGAGATCGAGGAGGACGACATGACCCCGCAGAAGGACCCCAGTGGCGGCTCGGGCGGAATCGGTGGCCCGAAGGCACCGCCGGCGGCACCGAAGACCCCGCCGCCGCCGGCCGACCCGCCGCCGAACCCCGAGAAGTGACTCCCCGGCTGGCCGGCCGTACGGCGGTGCGGCCGGCCAGTGCTACTCGTCACGGACCAGGCGCCAGAGCGGGATACCGATCGCGCGGGCGATCGCGCTGAGCTGGTCGAGCGTGGGCGGGACGAGGCCGGAGCAACCCCCGCGAGCGCGGGGCCGAGCCGAGCGCCCGGGCGATCGGTCCGGGGATCAGAGAGTAACCCCCGCGAGCGCGGGGCCGACGGCACCGGAGGCGGTAAGTCGAACCTCATCCAGGAGCAACCCCCCGCGAGCGCGGGGCCGATCACCGAGCGCCTGCGCCTCGTAGGTCCGCAGCGGAGCAGCCCCCGCGAGCGCGGGGCCGATAGCCGCTGGCGGGCCTCGTCCTGGTTCTGGAAGGAGCAACTCCCGCGAGCGCGGGGCCGATACCGGGTTCCAGCGGATCACGGTGCGGCGGCTGGAGCAACCCCCGCGAGCGCGGGGCCGATGCGGTGTTGGCGTCGGCGCGGCGGATCTCGCGGGAGCAACCCCCGCGAGCGCGGGGCCGATGGCCTCGTCGACCAGTCGATCGGCCAGATCCGAGAGCAACCCCCGCGAGCGCGGGGCCGATGGCCGAAGCGGCTGCGGGTGATGCGCGCAGGCGGAGCAACCCCCGCGAGCGCGGGGCCGATCAGTGGTGCCCGCGAAAAAGAGCGTGTCGACCGGAGCAACCCCCGCGAGCGCGGGGCCGATATGGTGCCGAGGTTCTTCCGCGCGGACTTGAGGGAGCAACCCCCGCGAGCGCGGGGCCGATGCCCGGGCGTACCTGAGGATGTCGCTGATCGCCGAGCAACCCCCGCGAGCGCGGGGCCGATCAAGCCGATCTGACCAACGGAGGCCAACGCGTGGAGCAACCCCCGCGAGCGCGGGGCCGATGAGGACCAGGACCAGGGGGGCCTGGGCGAGCAGGAGCAACCCCCGCGAGCGCGGGGCCGATCCCGACTGGATGCACATCATCCGCAGCCAGGCAGAGCAACCCCCGCGAGCGCGGGGCCGATTTGCGGTGGGCGGTCGGTCAGCTGCGGCAGCTGGAGCAACCCCCGCGAGCGCGGGGCCGATGGGGAGTTCCTGGTCGGGTCCAAGCTGCCCACGGAGCAACCCCCGCGAGCGCGGGGCCGATTCTGGTACTCGGCGGACATGGCTTTGGAGCCGAGAGCAACCCCCGCGAGCGCGGGGCCGATGTGGCGCGGGCCCTCTGCGCGTCGACCTCAGCCGAGCAACCCCCGCGAGCGCGGGGCCGATCGCGCGCACCAGGTTCAGCGTCGCGGCGGACGCGAGCAACCCCCGCGAGCGCGGGGCCGATCGCCGCGAGGACGGCCTGGTGCAGCTCGATGGGGAGCAACCCCCGCGAGCGCGGGGCCGATACTTCCTGACCTGCGGTGATTAGTGGGCGAGGGGCCTGATTGATTTAGTTCGATTGGTAGAGGTGCCATCGAACAGCCGGTGTGTTGTTGCCATCTCTCCTTGCCCCAGGGCTGGTTGTCATTGTCGTGGCCTACGTTCTCGAAGCGTACTCGGGCGTGGGGGTTGAGGCGATGGTTGAGGGCCGTTGGCAGTGGTGCCCGCCCGAGGTCGGGGGCTGGCTGGGCGCGTTGTGGGGTAGGTCCGTCGGGCAGAGTGTGGGCGGTGGTTGATGCCGGGTACCGTCACGGTATGACGATCAGTGATTTCGTTGTGGTGACGACGACCCATGACGACGAGACGAAGGCCCGTGGGCTCGCTTCGGCGGTGATCCGTGACCGCTTGGCCGCGTGTGCGCAGGTCTACCGTGTCCAGTCCGTCTATTGGTGGGACGGTGCGGTGCAGGACTCCGCCGAGTGGCGGGTCGACTTCAAGTCTCGGGCGAGCTTGGCTGATCGGCTGTGCGCGCGCATCGTTGAGCTGCACTCCTACGACACGCCGGAGGTTGTCGGGGTGCCGGTGATCACTGGATCGGCTGCCTATCTGGAGTGGGTGGCCGCTGAGACGCGAAGCTGATCGGCAGTTACTCCAAGGAGGCCCGGATCTCGTCTCGAAAGGCCTGGGCCGCCGACGATGCCGGGAGCTGGTCGGCCAGTGCGGACAGCCGTACTCGACCCATGGTCGTCTCGGCTTCGAGCGGGGCAGCGAGGGCGCGGTGGCCGACCTCGACGGCTTGGTCGACGGCGCCCGCCGTGAGGTAGCCGGCCGCGACGTCTCCGAGCACTGCGACCCTGATCTTCCGGTCGTCCTCGCCAGCGTGCTTGGCGGCCGAGCCCTGCCGGGGAACGATCCCCGTCGCGAGTGCGGGGCCGACTCGGCCCTCGAACTTCCCGGCTCCGCGATCCGAGAGCAATCCCCGCGAGCGCGGGGCCGACGGTGTCGCTCGACGGTGAAGGACGTCGTAGATGGAGCAATCCCCGCGAGCGCGGGGCCGACCCGGTGTAGTCGGTCTGGCCGTGGTTCAACCCGGAGAAACCCCCGCGAGCGTGGGGTCGACATGGGCAGCACCCAGTCCAGGCGGACCCAGCCGGAGCAACCCCCGCGAGCGCGGGGCCGATCGGCTACCTCAGCATCGTGCCCGAGGTGCAGGGGGATCAACCTCCGCGAGCGCGGGGCCGACGCCGTCTGTACCGTCCAGCGGGACATCATCCGGGAGCAATCCCCGCGAGCGCGGGGCCGACAGGCTGCCGCCGATCTTGGCGTAGTGCATCCTGGAGCAATCCCCGCGAGCGCGGGGCCGACCAGCGCCCCGACGGCGAGGAGGTGCCGACCGGGGAGCAATCCCCGCGAGCGCGGGGCCGACATCTGGCGCTCGTCGGACACGAATGTGTGGGTGGAGCAATCCCCGCGAGCGCGGGGCCGACCGCAGCAGCACCGAGTACCCCGACACGATCGAGGAGCAATCCCCGCGAGCGCGGGGCCGATGGGCGGTCGCGCCACGTGGCGAGGTGTCCGTCGGAGCAATCCCCGCGAGCGCGGGGCCGATCGCCCCGGTCCCCTCGGAGCTGATCGGAGCGGAGAGCAATCCCCGCGAGCGCGGGGCCGATCCGACGAGCCCGACGAGGAGCGACCGGCACCGGGAGCAATCCCCGCGAGCGCGGGGCCGATTCGAGCGGGGCGAGGATGTTGACGGCGAACTCGGAGCAATCCCCGCGAGCGCGGGGCCGATTCGAGCGGGGCGAGGATGTTGACGGCGAACTCGGAGCAATCCCCGCGAGCGCGGGGCCGATCGGCACCGACTCTGGTCTTGTCGAAGAGGTCCAGAGCAATCCCCGCGAGCGCGGGGCCGATCATGCGGCTGATGATGCCACCGGTGCCGGTGTCTGAGCAATCCCCGCGAGCGCGGGGCCGATGCTTTCTGACCTGCGGTGATTAGCGGCAGAAGGGCCTGATTGATTCAGTTCGATCGGATGGCAGCCCGGAGGGAATTCGATGTATGACCGTCATATTTCTTTGCTCCGAGGCGAGTTGTCAGTGCCGTGTCCTACGCTCTCGAAGCGTACCTGCACGTGGAGGTTGAGACGATGGTTGAGGATCGTTGGCAGTGGTACCCGCCCGAGGTCAGGGGGTGGCTGGGTGCGCTGTGGGGTAAGTCCGCTGGGCGGGCCGGGGGGACGGCCAACCTTCTGCTGTCGCACATGCTGGACACTGCGGCGGTGGCCGAGATTGTCTGGGACCGCTACTTGCCGCCGGTGACGCGGTGGCGCCTGGACGCTCTGGCGGGGGGTGCGGGTAAGGGGCGGCGTCTGTTCGCCTGGTTGTGCGGGATTCATGACTGTGGCAAGGCCACCCCGGTGTTTCAGCATCTCGATGCCGCCGGTGAGGCTGCGGTCCGTCAAGCGGGGCTCACCTGGGACAAGTACGCGGTGAAGGGCTCGTCTTGGCGGCATGACAAGGCCGGTGGCCGGGTGCTGAAGGCGCTGCTCACCGAAGCGAAGTGGTCGCAGGAGCAGGTCGGTTGGGTCTGGCCGCTGGTCGCCGGCCACCACGGGCTGATCCCGACGTTGGGGCAGCTGAGCCCGCCGAAGAAGAACGAAAAGCTGCAAGGCAGTAGCCGGTCCTGGAAGCTCGCGCAGTCGGCGCTGGTGGAGGTGTTCTCGCGGGAGCTCGGCTATGAGGGGGAGTCGCCGCTGGCCGCGGTGGAGCCGGTGCTGGTGCCGAGCCGGGCGGCGCAGCTTCAGCTGTCCGGTTTCGTGGTGATGGCGGACTGGATCGCCAGCGACGAGCGGGCCTTCACGGGTGTGTCCGACCTGGCGAAGGTGGCGATGCCTCAGGCGCGGCAGCGGGCTGCGGCGGCGTGGTCGAGGCTCGAACTGCGCGGTGGATGGGGGGCGTTGGCGGCGCCCGGCCCGGAGACGTTCCGGGACCGGTTCGGCCACGGGACCAGGCCTTCGCAGGAGTTGGTCCTCGACGTGGTGCGTCGGATGGGTGGACCCGGTCTGGTGATCGTCGAGGCGCCGATGGGGGAGGGCAAGACGAAGGCGGCGCTGGCGGCGGCCGAGCTGCTGGCAGCGCGTCACGGTGCGGACGGGGCGTTCCTGGGCATGCCGACCCAGGCGACGGCGGATCCGATGTTCACCCAGGTCCGGTCGTGGCTGCGCGAGGTCGGCGATGGGCTGGAGGGCCAGGTCGCGCTGCTGCACGGCAAGCGGATGTTCAACAAGGAGTGGCGCGGCCTGCTGGAGGGCGCGGGGGAGTGGGGGCAGGACGCCGACGACCCCTTCACTTCAGTGGGGGAGGACGAGTTCGGTATGCAGACCGACTGCTTCGACGGCTGCACGGACGGGGAGCGCCGGGCCCCCGCCGAGTGGTTCCTCGGCCGCCGCCGGGGGTTGCTGAGCCCGTTCGCGGTCGGCACCATCGACCAGCTCCTGTACGCCGCGACCCGTACCAAGCACGTGATGCTGCGGATGGCCGGCCTGGTGGGCAAGGTCGTGATCCTCGACGAGGTCCACGCCGCCGACGTCTACATGTCGCAGTTCCTGCTGGAGGGCCTGTGGTGGCTCGGGCAGGCCGGCGTGCCGGTGGTGCTGCTGTCGGCGACGCTGCCGCCGGAGCAGCGGCGTCGCCTGGTCGCCGCCTACCTGGCCGGTACGCAGTCGGCGGAGGCCTCGGCGGCCCTGGAGCTGCCCGAGCCGGAGGGCTATCCGAGCGTCACGGCGGCCTGGGCGGGGCCGGACGGGCGGCCGGAGTTGTTGGTGGAGAGCACCGCATCCTGGCGTGAGGACCTTCAGGTGCGGGTCGAGGTGCTCGATGAACAGCCGACGCGGACCGACGCCCAAGTCGCGCAGGATGCCGCCGTGGTCGACTATCTGAAGGAGCGGCTGGTCGACGGCGGGTGCGTGCTGGTCATCCGGAACACCGTGGCCCGCGCCCAGTCCACGTTCGAGGCCCTCCGCAAGGAGTTCGGCGCTGATGTCCGGCTCCTGCACGGGCGTCTGCACGCCGGCCACCGGGCGGACCGTACGCAGGAGGTGCTGAAGCTCCTCGGACCACCGGCCGAGGGATCCGGGCGTCCCGGCAGGATGATCGTCGTCGCGACCCAGCTCGCGGAGCAGTCCTTCGACGTCGACGCCGATCTGCTGATCACCGACCTCGCTCCGATGGACCTGCTCCTCCAGCGCATCGGACGCCTCCACCGCCACGACGGCGTGCAGCGCCCCCGCCGGCTGTCCCGGCCCACCGTTGTCATCACCGGTATCCGCCTCGACGACGACGGCGTGCCGCAGATCCTGCGCGACTCCGAGGGGATCTACGGCCGCTACCTCCTGCTGCGCACGGCCGCCGAGGTCGAACGGGCGGCGAAGGCCGACGTAGGCGCGTGGAGCATCCCGGGCCAGGTGCCGGACCTGGTTGCCCGGGTCTACGGCACCGATCCCGTCGTCCCGGCGGAGTGGGGCGAGGCCGAGGCGCAGGCGCGACAGGACTGGGAGAAGCGGCAGGCCAAACGTCGCGAGGAAGCCGCCCAGTACGTCCTGACCCGCGCCGGGGAACACGGTTCGCAGACTCTGGCCGGTCTGCACTACGGAGCCCACGGCACGCTGGCAGAGGGGCAGTTCGAGGCACTCGTCCGGGACGGGGACCGGAGCGTCGAGGTCGTGCTGGTGCGCCGCACCGGGGAAGACTTCCACGCGATGACGGGCCGCAAGTTCGGCCCCAACGGGACGGTCGCGGCCGAGATGGTGGACGACGTGCTCTCCGGGACGGTGCGCCTGCCCACCAAACTGACAAAGGTCGCCGAGCAGGCGCTCGGTCCGCTGTCGGGCTGGCGCGACCATCCATGGCTGCGATACAGCCTGGCCCTCGAACTCGACGAGCGCGGGGACGCCGCCCTCGGTGACTTCCAACTGCGCTACGACGACCTGCTCGGCCTCGTGGTGAGCGGAGGGCCCCAGCGCGCCCCAGTACCGATAAAGGCGAGGGGGTGAGTCGAACAGGCGTCGCCCCACCCCCTCAACCCCGCGACCGCGGGGCCGACTTGCGGCCGACCAGGGCCGGAAAACACGGCCACGGGCCATCCCCGCGCACCAAAGCAGGCGGGGCCGGGGGCAATTCAAGCATTCACCCCACAACAGGCATCCGCCGGTGCCACGATGAACCAGCAACAAGCTAAACATGGCTAGTTGGGAGATCAGCGCGTGCCTGGGTACAACCTTGTCGACGAACCGTGGCTGACGGTACGACCCGTCGGTGGCGGGCCCCCCGTGCAGGTGGGGATCGCTGGGGCCCTGGCCCGGGCCCACGAGTTCGAGGGCCTCGTCGTCGAGTTCTCCACGCAGCTCCCGGCCGTCCTGCGCCAGGTCCTGCTGCCCGTCGTCGCCGACGCCACCGGCGCGCCCCAGAACCCCGGGGAGAAGGGTGAGCGGCTCACCCGGGAGAGCGGCGGATTCACGAAGGACGAGCTGGGCAGCCTGGAGACCTACCTCGCCTATCACCACGCGAAGTTCGACCTCTTCGACCCCGCCGCCCCGTTCGGGCAGGTCGCCGGGCTGCGCACCGCCAAGGACGAGACGAAGGGCTCCGCCGCCCTGGTGGCGACCGCGGCGAGCGGCAACAACGTCCCGCTGTTCGGCACCCGTACCGACGCGGACCCGCTCGACCTGACGCCGGCCCAGGCCGCCCACTGGCTCGTGCACGCCCACTGCTGGGACACCGCGGCGATCAAGACCGGCGTCGTCGGCGACGACCAGGTCAAGGCGGGCAAGACGACCGGGAACCCCACCGGCCCGCTCGGCCAGCTCGGCGTCATCATCCCCACCGGGCGCACCCTGTACGAGACCCTCCTGCTGAACCTTCCGCTCACCCCGCCCGACAACCTCGGCCTCCCGCAGTGGAAACGCGGCCCGCACGGCCCCGCCTGGCAGCCCCGCGCGGCCGAAGGCCTCCTCGACCTGTGGACCTGGCAGGCCCGGCGGATCCGCCTCATCCCGCACCAGGACGAGGCCGGGCAGCTGAAGGTGGCCCGGGTCGTCATCAGCGCGGGGGACCGGCTGACGCCCATGCCCGAGCAGGAGCCCCACACCGCCTGGACCTTCACCGCCCCCGCCAAGAAGTCCGCCTTCGCCCTGCCCGAGCGCAGGCCGCGCCGCCACACCCAGGGCAAGGCCGCCTGGCGCGGTCTGGAGGCCCTTCTCACGCCCACTCGCCAGGGCCCCGACGGCGGCTTCGAGACCAGCATCCTGCTCGACCAGATCAGCGCCCTGCAAGAAGGCGACCAACTCCCCGCCGACTACCCGCTGCAGGTCGAGACCTTCGGCATGGTCTACGGCACCCAGTCCGCGATCGTCGAGGACGTCATCCACGACGCCATCCCCCTGCCGCTGCTCGCCCTCCAGCAGGACAGCGAGGCCCAGCTGCTCCTCCTGGACGTCGCCGAGCAGGCGGAACGGCTCGCCCAGGCCGTCAGCAACCTCTCCGCCGACCTGCGCCGGGCCGCCGGAACGGACCCCATCCCCTGGGACAAGGGCCAGCGACCGGGCGAGCTCCTCCTGCACACCCTCGACCCCCTGGTGCGCCGCCTGCTCGCCGGCGTCTGCACCGCCGGCGCAGACGACGAGGCCCTGGAGCGGGGCCGGCTCGCCTGGGAACAACTCGCCCACCGCCAGGCGTGGGACGTGGCGAACACGCTCCTGCTGGCCGCACCCGCCACCACCTTCGGCGGCCGCACGATCAGCCAGGGCGGCAAGGCGGGCAAGACGCAGACCTACCGGCTCGGCACCGCGGGCGCCAACTTCCGGCGCCGGCTCGACGAGATCCTTCCCCGGTACGCCGACGCCGTACGGGACGCGGCCGCCGCCCGGGCGGCCGAGACCGGTCCCGCCCTCGACCACGACCCCGGAGCGGACTTTGACGACTGAGCACACCGCCGGCGCCGCCGCTGAGCACGCCACCCCCGCTGAGCACGCCACCCCCGCTGAGCGCATCGCCGCCGCTGTGCGCAACACCGCCGCCGCCCGAAGGCGCCGGTACTGGGACGAGTTCACCGGCCCCGACCACAACTGGCGGTACGACCCCCGTACCAAGCAACCACGCCAGCCGCCCGGCGAGGACCTGGCGGCCCTGCGCTCCGGCCTCGGGCGCCCGGTCATGGACAGCCCCAAGATGTGGCCGCTCTACAGCTGCGAGGTCAACGACGTCCTCGCGCTGCGCGACGAGGTGTCCGACGAGCAGAAGGCCGAGCACGCCGCTCTGGCTCTCTACGGCCTGCACCAGCAGAGCCAGTCCAAGCCGATGCACCGCCGTGGCGTCAAGCTCGGGGAGGCGCTGCGAGTGCTGCGCCGCAGCGGCAAGGTCAGCGAGGAGGCGCTCGACACCCGGGTCGCGCAACTCGCGGGCGCCACCAGCGTGTCCGCGCTGCTGGTCCACCTGCGTGGGCTGATCACCCAACTGCGTTCCATCACGCAGCCGTTGGACTACAGCCACCTGATGGCCGACATCCAGGCCTGGCACAGCACCGACCGGCGCCCGCAGGTCCGTCTCAAGTGGGCGATCGGCTACCAGGCATGGAAGGACAAGACGCCCGCCGACAGCTGATCACCCCCTGCCGTACCCGTCGCCGGCACCACCACCCCCGAGGAGAAGCGCATGACCGCCCGCCTCTACATCGACGTCCACATCCTGCAGACCGTCCCGCCGGCCAACCTCAACCGGGACGACAACGGCAACCCCAAGGAGGCGTACTTCGGCGGCAAGCGCCGCTCGCGCGTCTCCTCCCAGGCCTGGAAGCGCGCCACCCGCATCCACTTCGCCGAGAGCCGCGACCGGCAGGACCTCGCCACCCGCACCAAGCGGATCGCCGCCCAGCTCGCCAAGGGCATCGCCGAGCGCACCGGCATCGAGGCCGAGGGCGCGCAGCGGATCGCCGACGCCCTGATCAAGTCGACCGGGATCTCCGCCGGCAAGAAGGAGGGCGACACCGCCTACCTCCTCTTCTACGGGCGCCGCCAGCTGGACGGCATCGTCGACCTGGTCGCCGACACCGCCGCCGACCTCGCCGCCCTCGACGCCAAGGCATTGGAGGAGGCCGTCAAGGCGCTGCCGGTCAAGGAGCAGTTGCAGAGCGGGCACCCGGCCGACGTCGCGCTCTTCGGCCGGATGGTCGCTGACATCCCCGGCCTGAACGTCGACGCCGCCACCCAGGTGGCGCACGCGATCTCCACCCACGCCGCCGAACTCGAATTCGACTACTACACGGCTGTCGACGACGAGAACACCGCCGAGGAGACCGGCGCCGGCATGATCGGCACCATCGGCTTCAACTCCGCCACCCTCTACCGCTACGCGACCGTGGGCCTGCACCAGCTGCGCGGCAACCTCGGCGACGACAAGGCCGCCGTCGACGCCGTCGACCTGTTCGTCGACTCCTTCGCCCGGTCCATGCCCACCGGCTACGGCAACTCCTTCGCGCACCGCACCCGCCCCAGCCTGGTGGCCGTCGTCGTACGCGCCGACCAGCCCGTGAACCTCGTGTCCGCGTACGAGAACCCCGTCCCGGCGAGCCGGGGCATCGTCGCCGAGTCCGCGCGCCGGCTCGCCGTGGAGTTCGCCACCGCCACCGAGCAGTGGGGAGACAGCCCGCTGTACGTCGGCATCTGCCACACCCTCGGTGCGGACACCGGCGCCGACGAGCCCGCGCAGCAGCTGGCGGAGGCCTTCGGCGCGAACCGCACCTTCACCGAGCTGCGCGACGGCCTGCGCACCGCCCTCACCGAGCGGGTGAACGACAACTGATGCCCGCCGACCCGACCCCCGTACCGGCCCCGGACCCGCAGGGCGAGGACCAGGCGGTCCTCGTCCTGCGCCTGGCTGGCCCGCTCCAGTCCTGGGGCGACCGCAGCGCCTTCAACCGCCGCGACACCCCGCCCCAGCCGACCAAGTCCGGCGTCGTCGGCCTGCTCGCCGCCGCCGCCGGACTTCCCCGCGAAGCGGACATCACCGGCCTGGTCGGCCTGCGCCTGGGCGTGCGCATCGACCAGCCCGGAACGCTGCTGCGCGACTACCACACCGTCAGCGACTACCGGGGCCGCCCGCTGCCGCAGAGCGGTGTCAACGCCAAGGGCGTCCAGAAGCCGACCTCCCCGGCCAAGGACACCCACGTCACCCACCGCTACTACCTCCAGGACGCGGTGTTCGTCGCCGCCGTCCAGGGCCCGGCCGGCCTCGTCGCGACGCTCGCCGAGGCGATCCGCCGCCCCGCCTTCCCGCTCGCCCTCGGCCGCCGCTCCTGCGTCCCCACCCAGCCGATCGCCCTCGGCACCGTGCGCACCGGAGCCCTGGAAGACGTGCTGGCGGACGAGCCCTGGCAGGCGGGCACCGCCGCCAAGGCCGCCTACCGCCGACGGGCCGAACGCGGTCCGGATCCGTTCTCGCCCCACCGGATCGACCTGGCCGCGACCTTCGACGACCCGGCCGGCGACGACACCTTGCAGGACGTCCCGCGCTCCTTCGCGCCCCGCGAACGCGGCTTCACCACCCGGCGGATCCGCCACGCCTGGCTCAACGTCCCCACCGGCATCGCCCCGTCCGCCCTGTCTGCCGCGTCCATCCCGCGCACCCCGCCCACCACGACCGCCCAACCGGCCACTGCGGCCGGCGGCCACGACCCGTTCGCCCTGCTGGGCTGGTGACCAGATGACCTACCTCTCCCGCGTCCGCATCAACCCCCTGCGCGCCGCCAGCCGCACCCTGCTCGCCAACCCCCGCGCCCTGCACGGCGCCGTCACCGCAGGCATCCCCGACCCCGCCGCCGGCGACCGGATCCTCTGGCGCCTCGACGCCGACCACCCACGCCGCCCCACGCTGCTGGTCCTCACCCCCTCCAAACCCGACTGGACCCACATCGTCGAACAGGCGGGCTGGCCCGACGCCGAAGGCGAGCACTACGCGGTCCGCGACTACAGCCCGCTGCTCGCCCAGCTCGCCGTCGGCCGCGAATTCGCCTTCCGCCTCAAGGCCAGCCCCGTCCAGAACACCTCCAAGCCCGCCAAGGCGAGCCCGCACCGCACCAAGACCGCCGCCGAACTCCACCACCGCTCCTACCGCATGGCCCACCGCACCGCCGCCCAGCAGCTCACCTGGTTCCTCGAACGCACCCAGCGCTGGGGCTTCACCATCCCCGAAGCGCGCACCGACAGCGCGGCACCGGGCCTCGAACCGCCGGCCTCGGACACCCCCGCAGAGGCGCAGCAGCCCGCCCGGGAGGCCCGGATCACCGACCGCAGCCGCAGCACCTTCACCAAGCCCGGCACCCGCAGCCCGGTCACCCTCACCACCGCCACCTTCGAAGGCCGGCTGCGCATCACCGACCCAGGGCTCCTCCAAGCCGCCCTCCTCGGCGGCATCGGCCCCTCCAAGGCCTACGGTTGCGGCCTGCTCACCCTCGCCCCGCTGCCGACCGGACACCACTGACCGATGGCCGACATCTGGTGGAAAGCCCACCCCCACGACCTGCACCGCCTCGCCGACCGCGTCTCCAGCGTCTACGTCGAGCGCAGCCACATCGACCGCGACGAGAACGCCGTCGTCGTCATCAACAAGCGCGAGACCGTCCGCGTCCCGGCCGCCATGGTCGCCGTGATGCTCCTCGGCCCGGGCACCCGCATCACCCACGGCGCCGTCAACCTGCTCGCCGACTCCGGCACCACCGTGTGCTGGGTCGGCGAGCAGGGCGTGCGGATGTACGCCGCAGGACTCGGCCCCAGCCGTGGCGCGGCCCTCCTCAACCGGCAGGCCTGGCTGGTCAGCCGCACCAAGGAACGCCTCGCCGTCGCCCGGACCATGTACCGCATGCGCTTCCCCGGCGAGGACGTCAGCGCCGCCACCATGCAGCAGCTGCGCGGCCGCGAGGGCGCCCGCATCCGCAAGCTCTACCAGGCCGAGTCCCGCCGAACGGGTGTTCCCTGGAACGGCCGGGTCTACAAGGCGGGCGACGCCCACGCCGCCGGCGACGACCTCAACCGCCTCCTGTCGGCCGCCAACGCCGCGCTCTACGGGGTCTGCCACGCGGTCATCACCGGCCTGGGCGCCAGCCCCGGCCTCGGCTTCGTCCACACCGGCCTGGCGACCTCGTTCGTCCTCGACATCGCGGACCTCTACAAGGCCGAATACACCATCCCCCTCGCCTTCGACCTCGCCAAGCAGGGCCACACCGAGGAACGCGACGCCCGGCTCGGCCTGCGCGACCGCATCGCCGAGGACAAACTGCTCGGCCGCATCGTGAACGACGTCAAGGCGCTCCTCAGCCCGGACGGCACCGAGATGCCGGACGTCGAGGTCAACGAACTCTGGGACGAACGCGTCGGCACGGTCCAGGGCGGCGTCAACTGGTCCGGGACGGAAGGCACGCCGACGCCCCCAGTCTCCGACCCGGGCATGGGAGACGAACACCTGGCCATCATCGGCCCGGAGTTCACCCAGGACACGGACAGCCCATGACCGTCATCATCCTCATCGCCGCCCCCGAAGGCCTGCGCGGCCACCTCACCCGCTGGATGGTCGAAGTCAACGCCGGCGTCTTCGTCGGCACCCCCAGCCGCCGCATCCGCGACCGCCTCTGGGACCTCCTCGCCACCCGCATCGGCGACGGCCAAGCCGTCCTCGTCGAACCCGCCACCAACGAACAGGGCTGGACCGTCCGCACCGCCGGCAAGGACCGCTGGAAGCCCGTCGACTTCGACGGCCTGATCCTCTCAGCCCGCTCCCGCCGATAAACCCGCAGGTCACGAGGCGTAGGCCCTGCACGCGCGGGGATTGCTCCCCGGCCGTGATGATGTCGACTTCACCGGCAATGTAGGCCCCGCACGCGCGGGGATTGCTCCAGCGTCTATGTCGACACCGGCCTCTACTTCAAATCGGCCCCGCACACGCGGGGATTGCTCCCACGGCTACCCTCCCTACCCGTATGTCGCGGTATCGGCCCCGCACGCGCGGGGATGGGCTGGTTCAGGGGCGAAGTGCCCAGTGGAGGGCCTGTTTTCAGATGTGCGGTGCTCTGGGATCATGGTGCGATGGATCATCGGCAGATAGTCAGTTCCGGCTCGCCTCTCGAACCTCAGATCGGCTTTTCCCGGGCAGTCCGCAAGGGGTCACACGTTGCAGTCGCGGGGACTGCTCCCATCGGGGACGGTGGGACGACCGTGGGGAAGGGCGATGTGTACGCCCAGACCGTCAGGTGTCTGGACATCGCGGAGGCCGCGCTGAAGGAGGCGGGGGCATCGTTGGGGGACGTTGTGCGGACCCGTCTCATGCTCACCGATGTGACGCGTTGGAAGGAGGCCGCGCGAGCGCACGGGGAGCGGTTCGCGTCGGTCCGTCCGGTCTGCACCGTCGTTGAGGT
Source organism: Kitasatospora sp. NPDC059812 (assembly GCF_042732075.1). Taxonomy (NCBI): domain Bacteria; kingdom Bacillati; phylum Actinomycetota; class Actinomycetes; order Kitasatosporales; family Streptomycetaceae; genus Kitasatospora; species Kitasatospora sp. NPDC059812. Next base: position 50,498 of record NZ_JBHWIO010000046.1, on the reverse strand, counting down.
CTCACGCTTCATCGATCCCGAATGGCTCGTTGAAGTGGAGATCGACGCCATCCTCGACTGATTCCGGAAAGCGCTGGTCGCGGCCACACGTGGGTGGCTGCGACCAGCGCTGTGGTTTTTCGTAGCGGGCGGGTGTGCCGCCCTAGTGGGCGCCGTTCCTTGACCCGCCTGCGCGGGGCCGTTCGGACCGGGACCCGGGGTTCGAGGGAGGAAGGGGAGGAACTGTTCCTACTCCGCCACCTGGACCTCGTCGGCCTGGAGCCCCTTCTGGCCCTGGACCGCTACGAAGGTCACCTTCTGGCCCTCAACCAGGGACTTGAAGCCGCTTCCCTGGATCGCCCGGAAGTGAACGAACAGGTCCGCTCCGGACTCCGGGGTGATGAAGCCGTAGCCCTTCTCGTCGTTGAACCACTTCACCGTGCCGTTCTGCCGCTCTGCCACAGCCACTCCTGGTTTTCCGAGGATCGAGGATCTACGAGACGCAACGTGCCGATCATGGCAGGGCTCGGGGTCTCGGCGGGGCTGTAACGCGAAGTTGGTCGGTCCGTGCGGCGAGGAGCCACCCGGACCGGTGACGGTGCTGCAGGCGCCGGAGTCCCGGCAGCCGTCCCTCGTCCAGCTGCACAGACGTGATCGGGTAGCCCGGCGGGGGGGGGGGCGGCGGGCGGCGCCGGGCCCCCCCCCCCCCCCCCCCGCCCCAGCCGCGGGGCCCCCCCCCCCCCCACCCCCCCCACCCCGCACCCACCCCCCCGGGCCCCC